>JAFGLG010000007.1 GCA_016928155.1 Candidatus Woesearchaeota archaeon
TGACAATTATCGACTGTGCAGATATCCTGATCGTCGCATAAAGCATCATTAGGATTATGATCGCACCTGTCGAAGATTTCGTTGCATGTGTCGACTGTGCATCCCACTGCATCGCTGCAGTCCCTTGCAGGTCCTGATTGGCATGAGCCGCCTGCGCACTGGTCGTTGATTGTGCACCACTGGCCGTCACTGCATGGATCATTGTTATTGTTGTACTGGCAACCAAGAATCACATGGCAGACATCGTCTGTGCAGATATTATCATCATTGCACAGCGCATTGTCCGGAGTGTGGTCGCATATGTCCTGCACCTCATTACAAGAATCGACAGTGCATGAAACACCATCAAAACAATCCCTGGCAGGACCAGAATGACAAGAACCACCGCTGCAGTAGTCATTCACAGTGCACCACTGGCCGTCATTGCACGGGTCGTTATTGTTTGTGTATTGGCAGTAGGATTGAGGTGTGCCGGGGTTTATGCAGGCATCGTCTGTACAGACATTTGAGTCAGCACAGTCAGCATCATTGTAGCATTCTATCTCTTCTTCTTCACAATAGCCGTTGATGCATACCTCACCAGGAGGGCAGTCGCCGCAGTAATAGCATCCGCTCGGTGAGTCGCCGCACTCGAAAGAACCGCAGTCATTCGGGACACTCATATAAAGGCATCCTTTTGCAATGTCGCAGCTGTCTGCTGTGCAGATATCATTATCATCGCACAAATCATTATTCGGCAGATGGTCGCATCTGTCCTGAGCCTCATTGCATGAATCAACTGTGCAGTTCACCATATCAGCGCAGTTCCTTGCATTGCCCGAATGGCATGATCCTACACTACAATAATCATTCACTGTACACCACTGGCCATCATTGCACGGATTGGAGTTGAAAGAATATATGCAGCCCTGTACAAGACTGCAGACATCATTGGTGCAGACATTATTGTCATTGCACAGCGCATTGTCCGGGTTGTGATCGCACCTGTCGAGAGCCTCGTTGCAAGTATCGACTGTGCAGCTTACAGCATCACCGCAATCCCTTGCGCTTCCCTGGCACCAGCCTCCGCTGCACTGGTCATTGACTGTGCACCACTGGCCGTCATTGCACGGGTCGTTATTGTTATAGTACTGGCAGTAAGAGTTGGCTGTTCCCGGATTCATACATACATCATCTGTGCATGGGTTGAAATCAAAGCAGTCGGCATTATTGTAGCACTCTACATCACCAATCACTTCAAGTGTCCTGACCTCAATGTCTTCAGAGGATCCAGAGCATTCGCAGTTCTCGGAGTTCCTTACAATTGTCCTGATCTTGAGTGAGTATGTGCCTGTTTCCCCGGGGGTGAAGGTAAACTGCACATTGTTTGAAGAGCTCCATCCTACATTAACAGTCTGGACCTGGCGTGGAACGGTCTCAGAGTTGACATAGAACTCCACTCTGACATCATTTGAGTAATGCTGCTGGATCGCCATGGGGGCATATTGCGGTCCGCCAGCGTGAAAATCGAATACAGAATCCACTGTCACATAGACAACTACAGATTCACCCAGGTTTATCGTGTAATCAGATAGGCTCATCGAGTTTATGTTAGAATGACAATTGGACTCCTTGGCGAAATCTACATTGTAGTTCCAAGGTCCGTTCCCTGTGCTTCCATCAACATAGTTGTAGTAAGCATGGGAGACGAAGCATTCGTCATAGTCAAATTCCGGAATCGTCATGGAACCGGAACCTGATATGGAATACTGGTTAGGGTTCCCGTACAGTTCATAATGATTCAAACCGCCCATATCCACATAGGTATGGAAAGGCCCCTGGTTTCCATGGATCCTGAAAGTCACAGGGTATGCTGAGACAGCTGTCGCCAAGATCAGCCAACAACAAATCAATATCGTAATCACGCCAAATTTTTTGTTCATTTTTTAAACCCCCTCGAATCTTTTCAAACCCTCCTAGCATTATCGGACAATCCGAATAATTGAAAAAATAAAAAAATCATTGGCCTCCGCCGCCTCCGCGCGGATCACCTGGGCCACCGCCCCTGCCAGGGGCATTTTCTCCCCCTACAGGGAACCAATCATCCCAGTAATGGCCGCCCATCCATCCGAGGCCCATGCCTGCGAGGAATGCAGCGAGCTCATGGCTCTGCCTGCCTACGCCGACACCAACCCTGGATATGTCAATGACATTGCCCTTGTCGTCATAATCATATCCCATCATGACATACTCATTAGGATGATCACCAGCAACTGATTCACCAGGCCTGACCTTGTCGAACTTGAACTGGATCTTATGCCCAGCAAGCTCATCGCAGTAAGGCTCTACACCTTTCTCAGGCTCTCCGACAATGGCATCAAGATGCTTCCCGTCCTTGATGAGGGTAGCCTCCTCAAGAACAGAGCTTTCCATGGAATTGTAGTCGGAATTGAACTCGAACAGCCTGAACTCATCAACTGACTCTGACCTGAATGTCAGAAGGTCGTTGTGCCTTATCTGCACATAATCCGGGCTTTCGAAGTCCTTCCCCTTAGGCCATACAGACCCATGCCACCATCCCCTATCCTTGTCGACAAGAGAATCCATCTCCTTGGCCTTGTCTCCCACTTCCACCAGGAGATGCAGTGTGTCATACCGGTTCTCGTGATCGACCCTTATCGCGATGTCATAGACATGCGTGAGATGATCCAAGCCCTGCGCAGGAGCATCCTTGAACGGGGTGACCTGGACAAGCTTATTTCCATCCATCTCGAAGAAGGTGCTCAAATCCTCGGATGTGGAATGGTATTTATGGCCGTCTGCAATAGCTGCCTCAAGCCCGGCATTGGCCATGACAGTGGCCTGCTGGAGCTCCCTGACATGAAGGATCTGATAATCTCCCTTCACACCCGGTGTCTCTAGTGTCAGAACCGCGTTCTCCTCTGAGGTGATGAACTGGATGTTATCCCCTGGGATGAGGTTCGGGTTGTACTCTATTGCAGGCTTCACAGGCACAATCGGCTCTGGAATTATATTCTGTGGTTCTTCAAATTTTATGACTAGCTTCTCAGGCTCGCCTTGTGCGATTGCTGTGTTTTCAGCGGGAGCCTCCGGTGTCACTGCAATCGCTGAGCTTTCAGCAGGAACTTCAGGAGTCACTGCAATTGCTGTGTCTTCAGCGGGAGCTTCCGGAGTCACTGCAATTGCTGTGTCTTCAGCGGGAGCTTCCGGAGTCACTACAATAGTCTCAGCGCTCTCAGGCAGTACAGGTCTGGTGTATCCAGGCAGGCAGCTTCCATGCTTGATTGAAGCGATATAATCGAATTCCATCCTCAATTTACCGCCATGCATGAATTCCAGATCCTCCCCCCTGACAGCACCTATCTGGAAGCATGTCGACGAGAAATCAACAGAATCATTTGAATATACATATTTCCCATCATCTGTCCTCAGCAGGAATGCGCTTGTATCCACTCTCTTGTCTCCGTCTGAATCCCATAATATCCTGACGAGATCTGTCTCTGCATTCAGATTCTCTGTCAGCTGGATCTCGATACTGTGGCTGTCTGCGCCGTACTTCCAGATGCCATTATAGAGATCAGGATCCTTTGTGTCAAATCCGATCCTCATGCTTGTCTCATCCCTGGTCCAGGTCTTGCTTATCAGCCTTTCGATATCCGGATCCATATCTGATCCAGATGTCAAAGGGGCCTGGGATGCTACAGCAGCATCTGCCGGAACAACTGTCTCTGAAGAGACAGGTCCCTCAACCTGCGGTGTCTGCACTATGTCAGCGACGATAGAAACACCTGCATATGCCGGAGATGTCTCAAAAGATTGGGTCTCAATAACCGGCGTTGTTGCTTTGTCTGCCACTACAACAGTATCAATTACCGGTCTACTCAAACCAGATGATGTATCTGATGTATCCATAGATGCACTTCCAATAACTGCTGTATCCGTGGCCGGTGGTGTCAGATTCTGCACAGCCGGCGATTCCGCGGTTATATTCGTCACAGTTCTTGTCTCCGGATCGTATCGTATGCTGTCATCTGTCGAAGGTGTGGGTTCAGCATCCGATGCTGTGGTTGGTACATCAATTGTGATTGTTGCTGTTGGTTCTGCAGTTGTTGCTGTTAGGTCAGTAACTGCTTGGCTGACAATTGGTTTTGCTCCCGTATCAGCTATTGCAGATGTATCTGTCAATGGCTCAGAATCCTGAGCGAAAGCATTGCCTCCGATGCTGCCCATGAAATATCCTGCCAAACCTATCCCCAATATCTCAGAACCCAGCTGGAGCCTGCTGCTCTTCTTTATGTCCCCTGACAGCTCTGCTTCCAAGGCCTTGCTCTTCATCCTGTTCTGCACGTATGACACGGCGACAGTCGCTCCGAGTGTCATTGCAGCGCCTGCTGCAACATTCGCAAAATCAGAGTCAGTGGCATAAGAGACACCGCCAAGCGTAGCCCTGATGCCGAGCCTTGAGGCGATATAACCTGCACCTGCTGTGACAGCGAGACCATCGAATGCGAATGCGTTGATCTCTGATGACCGGGTAAGGTTCCTCTTCCATGCATTTGCAGCTGCGCCTTCTGTGCCCTGATATTTTGCGTCAGCTCCATAGACTGAAAGACCGAGAACCTTATGCTCGCCGGTCTCTGCCAGATCAGAGACAGTCTCTGCCTGCGCGATGCCAGCTCCGACAGCATACTGCTTCAGGGCAGCGGTTGCCTGCTTTGATCTCGAATGGCCTATGATGTCTGCTGTCTCAACTGATGAAAGTGTGCTATGCTCCCCATAGGCATCCCTGAGCTCCTTCAGTCCAAGAGCGATCTCCCTCTGCTTATGGAAATTCATCCTGTAAGGATAAAGAGGATTCAATGCCTGAAGCCTCGATTTCTTGATGTTGGCTCTTGTGTTTTCAGCATCTGTATAGAATGCCACGATGGAATCTATGTTCTCCATGACAGCTGCAGCTGATGCTCCGATGGTCCCATCAGGGTTCAACCTGTTGTATCCATCGACAAACCTCTCCAACTGCCTTTCAGCAAAATTCTGGTACATCTTCTGAAAAGGTCTTGATATGGTGTCTGCTATCGAACCTGCTATCGATGAAGCGGTATCCTTGATCTGTCCCCACATGTCCACAGGATAGGGATTGTCGAGCGCTATCACCTCAGCCCTCGTCTTACTTCCGTACATTAAAACACCTCCAGGTTTAGTTCTTTGGATAAGAATGAGTCCTTCCTAATCAGGCCAATCAAGTTCATTCTAAAGATCATCTCATGGGAAAAATTAGTATATGAAAGCACGCTACAGAAGAGTTTAACCACATGTTTTTCCAATACCACATTCAATCCCCCAAATCAGCCCCAATTTCTTAAATTTTGAGACGATAAAGGGAATACACCAGAATATAAAAAGGTTTCCAGTTATGTTTATATAATGAACAGTGTAGTCATCGACGCCGGACAAAAGTTTGGATATTCACCCCAAACACGGATAAAAGGTTCCATGACATGTTCCTGGAAAAAAATCAGAAAAATAGCAGTAAAAAAATTTAAAAAACTTTCTGAAATGATGCTGCAGCCTAAAATATCTCCAGCAGGAAATAAAGAGTGGCACCTTCATACTGGGTGTCATAATGGTCTGCTGCAAACCAGAGCTCGAAATAGAGCTGTTCGCTGTAGCCTGCACCGCCGTCGGTCTCCATGTCTTCCTGGAGCAGGACGAACTGGTTCTCGTCAATATCCAAGTAGTTCCATTCCTCCTGTGTCCTCTTCCATCTGATGTCACTGGGGAGGATTATGTCCTCAGGATAATGGATACCTACCAGATTTGTAGCCCTCATGCTCAGATTGCCGATTATGCCCTGCCCTTCCCTGTCATCGTTCGTGTTCAGCGTCACTGAGACAGGATAATGGATGTTCTTGTTCCATTCGTTGTATGTGACGACGAAATCAAGGCCGTAGTTTACGTTAAAGTCGATGTTCGGATTGATGAGGAGGTCATTGACATTCTCATAGATCGGATCAGAGAGATCATCGAAGCCGACTGTATTTGAGGGATCTGTCATCCTGACACCCAGGATGCAGTTGCCCTGCATCTCATTCACATCCGGAGTCGTGAAATCGCCGGAGTAATGGGCCTCATACCTGTTGGTGAGCTCATTGTAAGTGACACCGCTTCCTGTCACGAAATAGAGCTGGGCATACTCCTTGCATCTTCCGCCTGCGCACGGGCAGTCTATCTCTACATCCACATCAAGGTTCTCAGCCTCATACACGCTCTGCTCATCGCACTCTGCGCCGAAATGGATCACGTCACCTTCAAATGTGTATTCATAATAAGGATAGACATAGTTCCTCAATTCGTATCCTTCACCCAACGGATAGAAAGTCATGAAGCTCAACAGATTAGCTTCTCCTGTTGTCACATTCGCTGAACCATCCGGCCCAGGAAAATCCACGATTGTACCTGCGGAGAACCCGATGTTCATCAGCAGGATCGCTGCTACAGCGATTATGTATATCACAAGGCTTTTCATATCTTCCGACCCCCAATTAACCACTAATAAAATAATACGTGATGTTAGTACTTATTAGGGGAAATTTAGTTCTATTTAAAGATTGCGGCTTCATACAGGCTATAAAGCCAGAATTCAGGGGTTTTGTTGTCTCAAAGATGTGACGAAAAAAAAGAATGAAATCAGAATCCCAGTCCTAATTTCGGACTTCTTGTTCAGAACTTTTTGTTCAGATGATCCCACCCTGATACCCTCCTAAGATTCAGATCTATTTGAGCAGAGTTTGCTTATCAAATCTGCTTCGCAGATTTGGCTTTAAATTCATGCATCAGCAAAATCGCATCCATTCGGAATCAAGAAATCTCCATGCCCGTGACAGGATAGCAGCGCTGATAGGAAAAAGGAACCAGAAAAAAAGTTATTCTCTCTTCGGTCTTTTTTTTAAAAGAAAAAAAATAAAAAATTATTCACAGGTCTTAGTAGATGGTGTACAACAACCACAGATCGCCGCCGATGAACTGGCTGTCAATGTGGTTTGCAGCGTACCACAGCTCGAAATAGAACTGCTCGCTGTAACCTACGCCATCTGTCGCAACCTCAGTATCGATGAGGGTCCATGCAGTAGGCATTGTGCCGTATGCATTGTCCTGCAGGTTGGTCCACACGCCGGATGCATCCTTCTTGACCCTGATATTGTGTGCATAGATTATATCAGTCGGGAAGGTTGCGCCGATCATGTTTGTTGCAGCCATGAACAAGTCACCGATGATACCCTGTCCTTCCTCATCATCATCTGTGTTCAAGGTGACGACAATCGGATAGGTATCTGCGTCATTGTACTGGTTGACAAGCACTCCTGTGAAGCTGAGCCCTGAGTTTGCAGTCAACAGGATTGTCGGATTGGACAATAGGTTGTTGACATTCTCGTACAATGGGTGGACTGATGTCGCAAGATCCAATGTACCGACATTCATTGCCGGATCTGTTGCCCTGACATCCCAGAATCCTAGACCGACCCTGTTTGCCTGGACAATGTAGTCACCGCAGAACTGAGCCCAGTACCTTCCGGTTGCTGAGTCATATGTGGCTCCTGTGCCTGAGCACATGTACATCTGGACTGCGTCAATCACGTTTGACTGATATCCTGCGCTTCCTGGTGTTCCGACCGGAACTGCCACTCCAGTAAGATCATTGTCCATCTGAATCGCTCCAGATAAGACTCCATCATACCATGTCAACATTGCATCAACATCCATGTTCTCAACATCGTATATTGTTGTGTCTGAAACCTTTGCATACAAGTGCAGGACTTCTCCTGTAAATGCATACTCATACTCTGGCCAATCGCTGTTCCTACCATTGTAGCTTGGGTAGTCGTATGGGAATACGAGGAACCAATCTTCAATTATAGGGCTGACATTGCCAGCTGTGGCACCTGATCCGTTGATTGGGCCTGTCCAATTGATACCTGCAAGGACTCCTGGCACAACCAAAAGCAAGGCAGCCATCAATATTGTCAATGCTTTCTTCATTTTGTTTACCTCCATTTGGTTTTTAGCCAACATAAGTTGGTTTATATACAGACGTATGTCTGCATATCGAAGAGAGTATGAAACTCCAGCAAAAACTGCTCACTGTCAAGACTGTCGAAATCAAGATCCGCAAACGGGTACTCAGGAACAGAATTTGCTCTCTGGAAGCTCTTGAATATGTGATTCACTAACAGATTAGAATTCAGATAACCAACCCTCTTATGCATTCTTATCTTAACCACCCAGCTAATTCTAGCTTTTCCTATCACCTCTCTCTTTTTGCTCTCTTTTTGACTGAAATTTCCTGATGAATATTAACTGTTATGTGACCAACCCAAACTAACAACTGAGTGATTAGGAACCTGAACGGGTATAAATACTTTGTTATCGGGCAGTGTATATTTCAAATCACAGAAAATCAGGATAACAAAGCGTCGTCAAGCATCAGTGAATACTCATTTCAAGCAGATCATATTATAAAACTTTCCAAAAAAATCCATGTCACTGCCGATGACAATAATATCTTCAGGGACGTTCTTCATCCTCTTCATCCAGCAATCCAACAATCCTAACAATAGATATCTTATGGATCAGGATAAATCGGATAAATCATGATGAATCAGGATTGATATTGGTGGATGAGGTTTGATATTGGTGGATGAGGGTGGATAATGACAGATAAAGATGGATAAATATAACCCATAAGAGGGAATAATGATAGATAAATATGGATACTGGGCAAGGACGGACAAGGAAAACAATCTGATATGATCATCTTAGTAACTTATGCTATGTGACAAAAGTTTTTTATTTTCTACCTGCTTACTACCAGGAAATCATACAAACAGAAAATAAAAATATAAAAATCCAAAAAAAGCAGGGGGTGTCTCAATTGAGAACGAAACTTTTGATACTTACTTTTCTGGTACTATTATTATACCCTACGGCCTGCCTTGCGCAGTACTCGATCGATGTCGATATCGACGAGGATGACCTGAAGCCAGGGGAGAGCCTGGACATCACAGTCACAATAGAGAATCCCAGCAGTGCCACACAGGATCTTGAGGACATCGATGTGACAGTTACCATAGAAGGGATCGACGATGGTGATGACCTGGATGAGGACAGCGAGGTCTCTGGTTCGATAAGGCCCGGAAGGGACAAGGATACCGATTTCACATTCACCATACCGCTGGAAGCAGAGGAAGGGGATTATGATGTTGTCATCGAGATAGACGGGGAATATGAGAACGGCACAGACTTCTCAGACTCAGTCACAGAATCAATAGAGGTCAGCAAGGACAAGCATGACATGGCTGTCAAGACACTGAGCCTTGACACAGACACGCTCTCCTGCAACAGGGACACGAGGCTTTCCCTGACACTTGTGAACATAGGGCAGGAAGATGAGGATGTGGATGTCGAGATATACAATACTCAGCTGAACATCAAAGAGACAGACTCATTTGACCTCGATGCAGATGCAGGCGACGACAGCAGGATAACAAGGACATATCTCCTCAGCATCCCAGAGAACACCCCGGCAGGCGCCTATGCAATCAATGTCAAAGTCAAGTATGATGACGGCGACTCTGTTGAGAATGAGGACATTGTGCTGAATGTCAACAAGTGCGCAGCTGTCCAAGAGGAAGAGGAAGAAGAGGAGGAAGAGGATGAGATTGTAGTTGAGCCTCCTGTCACAAAGACAGAGACAACGACAGTGCAGCCCATCTTCTACTCACAGGCACAAGAGACATTCATAGACAAGTACGGCTTCATAGCGCTGATTGTGCTTGCTGAACTGGTGCTCATCGTGATCATAGCATTCATCATAGCGGCACTTATGAAGAAGAAATAATTTATTTCTTATTCTTTCAGAAATCTCTTTCTTGCAGACAGAACCATGATGGATCCTGCTGCAACATAGAAAAGCACGACAATCAGGCCTAGATGCCAGGGAAGGCCCTGGAGCACAGAGATGATGATCACCATCAGGAAGATCACTCCCATAATTAGTGTGTTGTAGAACACCAGCCTATACCTTCTCTGCACCAGCTCTTTCTGCATGACCTGAAAATGAGTAAGGGTATATAAAAAACTTCTCAAAAATCCACAGGATGTCAAAAAGTTTTTATACCCCTCCCCAATCCCTTCCGGCTCATGCCTTCGCTGCAAAAATACAAGCAGACATACAAGCACGGACCCTACAGAGTAACATTTCTCAATGCTCCAATCTCCTTTGCTGAGAATGCAGGACAGCTCGAGACAATGCTCAGGCCATACTGCTCAGACTGCTGCCCGACAGAAGAGAGATATCCACTGGCTTCAGATATCCTTGACGGTCCATGGCTGATCGTCGACCACGTTGTCAAGGGAAGGAACAAGCCTCCGACACCTGTAGGGCTGATGTTGCTGGATCCCATGGGCAGCGAGATAAAGAAGATACATCTCAGAGGAGGCTATGGCAAGAAGCCTGCGCCAGAGAAAGCTAAGATAATAGAAGCGATGCTCGGCGCAATAGCAACATGCCTCAATGGGCATGAATGCGCAGGCGCATATGTCGGATCAGTATACTGGCCCACTGAAAACCTTGATGAAGACACAATCCAGGCCGCCCTTGCTGCATTCAAGGGAACAGAAGAACCTCCTGTGAATCCAGCTGAAAGAACAGACGGCCTGCTGTGCTTTGACTTCAACTCAGGAACAGGGACCATCCCTGTCCAGTCTATAGACGTTAAACTTGATCAATCATGATGTATCAATCATGATGGATCAATTATGGTGTATTAATCATGGTGGATTGATCATGGGAATCACTTCTGCCGGAATGGTCCTCCGGCCATCTGTACTTCATGACGCCGAACAGCCCCGCCTGACAGGACTTACATAAACAGAATCTACATCAACAGGATCAACGTCATCAGAATCTACATCATCAGAATCGGCCACATCCGGCTACATCCAGCCACATTCAATCGTTCATCATAATGCATTCAGATACAATGCCTGCGACCAACCAAGCGGCGAGTTGGGATTATGCCTTGAAGTATCCCCATAATACAATTCCGGCAGCTCCATCTTCCAGTTCATGACATCATGGGTCTTGCTGAGATAATATCCATGCTTCTTCGGGTCACCAAGCGATCTATAGATCACAGCGAGCCATGGGAAACCCATGGTCCACTCTGCTTCGCGGCCATTGTTATAATACCTGTCGCCGATGTAACGGATCACGCCGTTCTTCCTGACAAGATGCCTCTCGACATTCCTCAGGATCTGCCTGGCCTGCGCCGGGTTTGCTATATTGTAAGGATAGATCAGGGAAAGAAGCGCCAGGTCCACCTTCTTTGTGGCTGATTCATGCGGGAGCAGGCTGTCAAGAACCTGCTGGCCGACATCAATAAGATCCTTCGGGACTGATATGTACCTGCTGATCTTCCTGAGTCCTGCGACACAGGCACCCACACTCGAGGCGTGGACCTCCTCATTCTCCTCCCACATACCATTGTCCTCATCATGCCAGTACTCGATGCTCCAGAGATACTTCACAAGCTTCTCCAATATCCTCAGATCATTCCTGTCCCTGATGACCATGACATTCCTGTCAAGAAGATCACCGACCTTGAAAAGAAAAGCGCCGATGGCATCATTCTGCTTGTTACCCCATTCCTCGTGGAACTCCCTGAATGTCAGGGGATGAAATCTTGCGTGGATATACTTGAATGCCCGGTCAGGCTTCTCCCTGATAGCCCAATCTATCTTCTCCTCATGCTTCAGGAAGATGTCAAACAGTGAATTATAAGTCCTGACCAATGACTTTCTATGGCCGACCTTCTCCAGCCCCAGGGCTTCATAGACATTATCCCTTATCCAGGCCTTATTGTATCCAGTGCTCACCTGCTTCTTTGAGGCTGCAAACAGGCCTGACCTGTACCTGAGCCCCTTGAGAATATTGATTGATCTAATCTTCCTTAATCTGTCCAGCATAGTTGCACCTGGCCAGAAAGGGGAATCTGGATTTATATATTTTGTGGATTTTTATTACTTTGTAGTGGTGTATTTATTATATTTCTATATAGAAAATATTTATATTAAGACAACTCCATATATATCCGGACTCTGCTGTGTAACCTGAAACCGCATTATCAGGTCATATCTGGGTGCAATAATCCAGAATCAGCGGTAATAGAAATCATAATGGGTCTCAACACCAAGCACGACAATGAAAGTCAGGAGAAAAGTCAATAAGGAGTATAAAATCTTGAGGACAAACGAGGCATTTATGCTTTCAATGAAGAAAAAATACAGGACAACTGCGCCTATCAAAGCCACTATAATGGAAACCACAAGATTCCTATCATCTGACCTCATTTTTGCCATAAATCACTATTTATAAACAATTATTTAAATATTTTCCCATAAAATTTATAAAACACCTAAAAAAATCTCTCTGATATGTCCAGAGCCAAACGAAGGAAGGAGAAGAAAAAGGCCAATCCGCAGAAGCTAGAGCATAAGCAGAAAGTGGATGAAAGGCTGAAATCAGTACCAAGCTCCTCAGATGTTGACATGGATCTTGTGAGATACAATGAGAACAACATAGATTATTTCTGGAGAACCACAAGATTCATGAGAGACAAAGAAAAGAAGAAGTGATATAAGAAGTGGTCATCCAAGTGATCACCTGGCTGCGTCTGCCCTTCTCTTGCTGTAGACCGGATTGGCATACATATCCAGAATAAAAGGCTGAAGTTCAGCAGGATATTCGGATATGCGTCTCTTCAACGGCACATCTGCCTGCGGGTCTTCCTTAAGCCTGACAGCATCATGATTTGACGGAAAAAGGAGATATCCTGATCTTATCTGCATATCAATCTCGTCTGCAACAGCTCTCGGAGTCTCAAACATACCTTTCAAGGGAGTGCCGAATGAGAGATGGATCCTCCCCTTGTAATCAGTCAATCCCAACAGGATGCTCTTCAGGTCCTCTGTGGCTGATTTCTCATACGAACCATGCTTGTCCCTCAGATAGAGTTCCCTGGCCTTTGACATCTCACATGGATCGAATTCATAGGACACAGCAAGAGGCACAATGCTCAGCCTGCTGACAAAGGCATCAAAAGGGATGGCCCTGTGCGCAGAATAAAGATGCTTGATGAGCGAGGGGTTTGTCCTGTCAATACCATCCTTCGCCCTCCCATCCCGCTGGGCAATCCATACATGATGGTCCAGGCCTATTGAATCCAGAATGAAATATGAAAGATCCCTGAAAGAACCTGCCTTCTCCCTGCCAGACCCTGAACGGACAAGCATATATCCCCTGTTCGCCCTCAGCAGATGACCGGCCAGTCCTCCGGCAAGATTGTCCCCGAATATGTTAAATGCTGTCTCATGCTTATGCCTGCCAAGCTCAAGGCTCAGCAAGGCAGGGTCAAGGACAATATCCCTGTGATTGGAGACAAAAAGATGGCCTCTTGACATGTCAATATCCTGGATGCCTGAGGAGGTGAATCCGTCAGATGTCTTCCTGAGGACAATTTCCAGGAATCTCCTGCTCAGCCTCTGGAAATCGCAGACATTGTCCACTCCAGATAAATCTTTGCCGACGTCAAATCCAGAATATCCCGAAAGCTTATCGACCAGGCTGTCATCCATCATAAGGTCCTGGCTGAGCTGTTTCACTTCACCATCATTCATAGGGAGATGATCCATCGATGCAGGGTGCAAAAGAACATATAAATAATTTATGAGACTCATTTATATATGCTAAACAATCTTCTTCACGAACAGCAGATAATAACCGACAGATCCCGTGAGCAGAAAGATCACTGCAATGCCGATTATCGCCATCAATGGGTCCTTCTCAGGAACAGGTCCGGGCAGAGGGACATCAACAACCCCTGTGCCGACTTTCCCCTGGGGAGTCTTGCCTGGCTGAGCAGGTTCTGCAATCCTCTGGTCCTTATCCATCTCCCCTGTTCCAGGCGTAATCCTGAGAATGACTTCGTCGCCGACAATATCAACAAGCTCGATGATGATGTCCTCCTCGCTGTCCATGTCAATATCATAAGCGAGGCTGTCCCCCTTCTCAATGCTGAATCTCTCATCCTCAAGGATGAAGAAAGCGCTCACCCCATCAGTTCTCAGAAGGCTGAGATGATAAGTGATGCCGTTGAAGTTTATCCTGAAGAAACTGCCCTGCTTTGCAGTCGAGTCGCTGAGGTCGAAATAGCTCCCTGTGGTGCTGTCAGAGCCAGTCCCTCCTTTCATCATCAAAGGAGAACTCCCGCCTCTGCTGCCAGAGCCTTCGACAACAGGCTCCTTATTCACTGTGAGATCACCGGAAAGGCTTCTCGGGAAGAAAATGGTTGAGTTGCATTCGATATCATACCTGTAATCCCCTTCTGCAGGGAAGCTCCTGTTGAATCCATATATCAATGATATGTTGTCATATGCCATGGTGCCATCCAGGTCAGCGAATAAGATCCTGCATTCTCCTATCGAGTCATTTATTGATGAGCCATCGCTGAGATTGGAATAATCTGCATAAAAGTGTATCTGCGTGTTAGGGTAAGTGGCCGAGGAAGAGTCATCCCATATGATCAGATCCGAATCCTGGTCAGTGATGTTGAAGAATGCTGTGCTGGACCAAGCTGAATTGTTGTATCCGTCGATGCAATAGATGCTCCAATTGTAAGCGCCTAAGCCCAGGGATTGGTTTATTGTGAGAGTTGTCTGTGTTGCCGGATCTTGGATAGATGACTGATATGTGCTGTTGATGTAAAGAGAGCAATTTTTTATTGAGCTTGTGTCATTGACACTGAACCTGAAACTGATGTTCCTGATATCAGTCAGGAGGTTGATGGGGTGGATAAGGGTTATTGATGGGGGGGTTATGTCATACAATGTGATGAAGGACTGGTTGTTGCCTGCCAGGCCGATAGTGTCATTGCCTGCATTGATTCCATTAGATGCGAAGATGGTGTAAGGGGAGTAGTAGGCATAATTGTAATTAGTGTATCCACTGGAATGGTTAATTGTAAAATAGGTTAGGGCGACATCAGACAATTGACCTTGGGAGTCTGTAACTCCTTGATGAGCAAGAGAATCAAATGAGTCAGTTATGTTTATGTTAGTACTATCAGCAGGATAGTTGTCTGAATAATTTGCCTGGACATCCAGATAATATTGTCTATACATTGTTGAGAAGTCATCTCCAAACCACACAGCAGAGGAAGTAGTTGGTATAGAACCATTAATGAAAAAGATATCACTGTTTCCAGTGAACCAAGCATAATATTGTGTGGAAAAGAAGGTGGAATCATAGAAGTAAGTTACAGGGCTGGTTTCAACATCTAGTAAATATGCTATTGTGTTTGGCAGGTGTGATCCAATATGGCTCGAGTTGAAAATTGTGTTGTTGCTGCTGACTACTTGAATATTTGTCCTATCAAAAACATATGGGTTTGTGTCATTATAAAATCCGCATCCTTCAAAGTAAGTATTATCACTCTGGAAAATCACAGCATTAGGATCCTCATTGTATGATATTGTGTCTTTGAAGAATTGATTCCCCTCACTTGATTCAATATGTAACCCTTCCTCATTGTGATGTATTTCATTGTTATTGAATGTGTTGTCGTTGCATTGGCTGTAAAAGAATACCCCATACTTGAAATTGTATATGTTATTGCTGCTGAAATTATTATTTGATGTATTAAACTCCATGTCAATCCCATAACCATAGGCAGGATCAGAGTAATTGTAAATGTCATTATTGTATATCCTGTTCTGAGAATTATCATATAACATCTGGAGGCCTACTGCTCCGCTGTATGCAATAGTGCAATTATCAACAGTGTTATTATTTGCTCCAATGAATGTCAAACCCATGTAGTTGTTGATGAAATCAGAGTTCAGGAAAAGATTATTGTCTGAGTAAACTTCCAAACCAAATCTCGTGTTTGCATTTGCATAACCAGCATCACTTATCCTTGAATCAATTATCTCTATGTGTGATCCTTCCAATACAAGGAACTCATATCTTGCTGATGTGTTGGATTCTATGACTGAATCATTGAGTATGTAGAGCTCTGAGTTGTTGAGCACAGTTATCCTGAACTGGCCGTTCGATGATGAATTCATCTGCAGAGTTGTGTTCCTCAGTATCAGTGTGCTGTTGACAGTCAGATCGCCTCTGAGGATGATGTCAGTGTCGTTGCATTCCACTGACTCATTTATCAGCCAATTGCCGGAAGATGGAGGTTCACAGAGCGCACAGGAAAAAACAGGAAACAGCAAGAAGACTATCAAAAACCCTTTTTTCATAAGGCGAAAAATGAGTCATTAATATATATGTTTTTCCACAAACTATATAATGGGGTATACAGCCCATTCGGGCATGAAATGGATAATGCCCATGATGATGCTGATTTTGGCCCTTACAGCCTGCAAGCCCCCGGAAATCGAGGAAAACGGGCTCGTGCAGTATGAGAACTACACAAGCACTGACCTTTTCGCCATCTGCCTGGCCAGCACCGGGATGCAGCTGTTCGGCTCAAGCACCTGCGGAGGCTGTGTCTACCAGAAAAACCTCTTCGGGGAGGCTTTCAAGCATATAAATTATGTCGAATGCAACCTGAATGAGCCAAACCACAACTTCGAATACTGCAGGGAGATGAATATAACACATTATCCCAGCTGGGTGAAAGATGAAGTGCTTTATCCTGGTTCCAAGACATTCCAGGAGCTTTCTATAATATCCGGATGCGCTTATCCAGGCGGCTCTGTCCGGAATGTAGGTTAGTGGCATCAGGTCAAAGTCCGGATGAGCGATTTTCTGGCTGACAAAGGGGAAGCTCCCTACGGGAAATGTCAGCTTTGAATTGGTTATAACCGGGACTTTGAAGCCACTAACCCAAGCGTTAGCGAGATTCTGGACAGAGCCTATCCAGGCTAAAGATTTAAAAAGGAGAGCCAATTCTGCAGAACCAACTGCCCATGAAGGGCGCGTTCGGAGGAAAGTAAAATGGAAGGAAGTGTTAAGTGGTTCAATAGGACCAAAGGATATGGTTTTGTACAAGGAGAAGACGGCAACGAGTATTTTGTGCATAAGACAGGACTGGCAAAGGGCACATTCATAAGAGATAATGACCGTGTATCCTTTGATCCTGCAGAAGGTGAGAAAGGAAAACAGGCACAGAATGTCGTGCTGCTCCAGAAAGGAAGCGAGATAGCACAGTCAGCTAAACCTGCTGCATCAGAGCCTGAAGAATCTGATGAGTCTACAGAAGATAATTCTGATGAGTCTACAGAAGAAGAATCTGATGAGTCTACAGAAGAAAATTCTGAATAAGCGATTCTGCAATTTTTATTTTTTATGATTATTTTTCTTTCAGGAGCCTATTTATCGTCTTATCCATCGGATTCCTGTCATCTTTCCTGCGCAAAACAGCATAACCGCAGATAAAAACAATCAAGATTATCCCCAACACGAGATAAATGCCTTTCACTTCAAGAAATCCGCCTGACATGATATCTTTCCCGGCTGTGAACATCCTCCCCACAAGATTCCCAGGCTCTTCAACAGCAGGCTCCCGCTTCTCAGGCTCCTCCATGAATCCATTGTCAGATGATATATCATCTGTCTCCACCTCATCCGAGACATTCTCTTCGACAGCCATCTCATCTGCTGCAGTGTCATTCACAGGGGCTATCCCTGATGAAGGCGCAAGCGATCCCCCGCCGCCTTTCAGCACCAAAGGAGAACCGCCTCCTTTCAGAACCAAGGGAGAGCCGCCAGTATCTGTCCTGCACCTTTCCTCAGCTGAACAGTCAGAGCAAGTGCATGGCTCGAAATCCTCACAGACAAGATCACCGCAACCGCCTAAGCTGTATGCAGTAAAACTGCTGACATTGAATGTCACAGATGTGCTGATATGGGAGATGACTGCGCAGTCAGCGCACACTGCATCATCCTTAAGGACAAAAACATCAGTGTATGTGATATTGTGCAGGGTGATATTGGCGCTCTTGTTCAGCTCATGGACTGTTGAATTGACAAAGACATGATTATGGCTTATATTCACATTCTCATCAAGATTTACTGCAATCAGGTTGATGCCCTGCGTGAAAGAGATAATCCCTTTATCATTCCCCAGGACAAGGCCCGTGGCATTCTCCCAGTCCATTCCTGTTATATTGCTCGACATTGGGTTCTCAAAATTGGTGTAGACAGGATAGCATGGCAGGCCCACTCCCTTCCCCAAAGGATCATACTGATCAGGGTTTGCTACGGGCGGGCAGTTGTCGCAGGCATCTCCTATAAGGTCTAAGTCCAGGTCAGATTGGTTCTGATTATCAACAAATGGGCAGTTGTCAAGGCCTGCCCAGACTGTATCGTTGTCGTCGACATACCAATTGCTGTTGGAATTATCATAATAAAGCCTCGGCCACACCATCCCTGACTCATTATATGTTGTGTTGAAGGTCATGACATAAATCAGATTGCTGTCATCTGAAGCTATGGCCATATCTGTGAGATTGTCCTTATCGAAATCACCTATGAGCGGAGTCACCCAGCTTGAGATATACTCCAGATAGAAAGGATAATGGCCATATCTGGTGCCGTCATCATTCCAGACACTTATCGTGCCCAAATGATGTGTGGACATGATCTCGACATGGCCGTCATTGTCTAAGTCAGCAGCGACAGTGCCTCTCTGGACCCAGGTATTCACATAATCCATGCTTGCCGGGAAGCCGGAAACATTGCTGCCGTCGTGATGAAGCGCATAGATCCTCTTATAAGGCTTGGCAATGCCCCCGCTTCCGAAAATAACCTCAAGATCGCCATCGCTGTCCAGGTCTGCAAGAGAAGCAGTGGCCAGAGTAGATGCCTGGGTCATGATAGGCCAATCCCCAGGGAGGATGTTACCATAAGGATCAAATGCAAAGAGAGATTCCTGCCACATTATGGAGCCGATCATTATCTCCTGCACACCGTCATTATCCATATCTGCCACCAATGGCGTCGACCTGAAACCATAGGAAGAGATGTCGACAGGCCAGCCCGGAAGCATAGTCCCGTTGGGGTAATTCACGAATATCTCGCCAGTCTCTGTGCCTGTGATTATCACCTTCTTACCATCACCGAACAGGTCAGCCACACCAGGATTCCCCCAGAGCACCTGATTGTCCTGCATCGGGGAGGCATAGCTGTGAAGCAGAGTGCCATTCCAGGAAAAGGTATAAACCATCTCCATGTCCTGCACAATCACCTCTTTCCATCCATCCTGGTTGACCTCTGCGATGACTGGCTGTGAGCCAGTGTAATAAGAGAGCTGCTGAGGCCATCCGCCAAGCACTGTGCCGTCATGATTATATACATAGACATCCGCCCTGCTGTTCATGTCGGTTCCGCTCGTCATGATCACTATCTCAGGCATGCCATCCTTGTCTATGTCATCTATTGCAGGAGTCGCAAAATCAACCCTTCCAGGATAGACCGGCCAGCCAGGAAGATATGAACCATTGGGCAGGAAAGCATGCATGGCCCCGCTGTAAGTCGGTACAAACAGGACATGCCTGCCATCAATCTCTGCAGATGCTATGCCCGAGGCCCAATAATTGCCGAGCGGTCTCGGCCAGCCTTCAAACATTATAGGATTATAATTGCTTATCTTGATGAATGAATAATCAAAATGATTGCTCCATTCGTCTGTATCCCACCCTACAAGACCGCTCCTCTCTGTGACAAGAAGGAGTGTCATTATGGTATTGTTGAAAGGCCTGGTATCAAACTCATAAAGCATGTCTGAAGGAGTCCCTGATGCAAGAAGAGTCCAGTTTTCGAGACTTGACCTGTTGATATCTGCTGGATATTTAAGCTGATAATAAAGACGGAACTGGCCGAAACCTGAATCAAAAGAGGCAGTGATGTTCACTATGCCTTTCAGGATATCCCTATAATCATTATCCGGATAAATCAGTCTATAATTGTCGATGTGGAAATCAATGCTTGAGTTCTCTGAGTTAGAGCCAGTGTCTGAGAAAAGGGTGAGAGTGTATTCCCCGTCAGGATAGAGGGATGTGTTGAGCTCCATGAATGTGCTGTCTGATACCCCACCTGTACCATTCCCTATCTGCACCACAGCATAAGGGGATACATGCTGCTTCATGCTGAGAGTCCAGTTCTGCGCACCTTCAAGCGTGCTTCCATTTATCGGCACAACACCTGACACGACCTGATTGTCCTCAGGATAGCTTATGATGCTGTTCTTTATGTCCAGCAGGTAATAATCAATGCTTGAGGTGTTGGAGTTCGTGACATTAAACATGAGCAGATGAAGGCCTGAACCATATGATACTGTATCCATGGAAGCAAGTGCAGCATCGTGGACTTCTGATGACCCTGAGCCTATCAGTGTGAAAGAAGGGGCAGAGTCAGGATCAAACAAGTCATCATCAATGAACAATGAGTATGAGACGAGGCCATCATATGATCCTGCAGTGCCGTTGATATCGATATCCCCTTTTGCAGTCGCCATATCCTTTATGACCGCCACAGGAGGTCTTGAGAAATTTATCAGGGCAGATGCATTTATCCTGCCGTGACCCTGAGTGAGGAGATTGTATCCGATATCTGCGGCAGTATCCCTGATCGCTGCCTTGATCTCTGCAGGAGACCAGTCAGGATGAAGCTGCTTGACAAGCGCTGCCAGCCCTGAGACATGAGGGCAGGCCATTGAGGTGCCGCTGAGATATGCATATCCTGACGGGACAGAGCTGTATATGTTCACACCAGGGGCAGTGACATCAGGCTTAATGTGGCCCTGCAGTGTCGGCCCCCTTGAGCTGAAACTTGCCATCTGATCATCCTTTGATGAAGCCCCGACAGTCATCGCAAGCCTTGAGGTGCCAGGTGAACCCAGAGTATAATAACCAGGCCCGTTGTTCCCAGAAGATATCGATATGAAGACACCTGCTTCCACTGCAGCGTCAACTGCAAGGCTCAATGGGTCATCGGCGTCTGCCAGACCGCCTCCCAGGCTTATGCTGGCAATATCATAATGATCAGAGAAGTCATCATCACCATCCGGATCGGCTGTCGCATCCAAGGCCTCCATGATGTCCGAGGTCGGGCAGGAGCCATACAGGTCACAGACCTTGAAGGCGACAAGCTTAGCAGAGGGGGCCATGCCTTTCAGCGAATGATTTGCCGCGATTATCCCACTTACATGGGTGCCATGCTTATTATCGTCAAAAGGATCGCTGTCCTCATTGTAAAAATCATAACCTGCAATCACCTTAGAGCATGAGCCTGACAGGAACTCTGCCTGGGTGCAATTCCCCAGCTCAGGATGGGTATAATCTATCCCTGTGTCAATGACAGCGACTGTGATATCCTGGCCAGTCGTGTTCAGTCCGGATGTGTTGATCCTCCAGATGTCAGGAGCTCCAACTTTAGGGACACTTTCCTGAAGCTGGATGCTCATAAGATAATCAGGCACGATCCTCTTCACATCAGGGTCCTTTGTCCTCTCAAGTATCGACGAAGGCGACATCCATGCAGCAGAGGCCCTTATCAGCCTGAAATGATGCTCATCCTCTGCAGTGCTTGCTGTGATGAATCCCTGTTTTTGGGATTCCATGAGCTCCTGCAAGTCTTCTGATATCTTTGAGGGGTCAGCCTTCTTCTCCTCAAGAGCACCCATATCCATCTGGATACCCTCTGTCATGCCAGACAATCCAAGAGATGATGCCTCAAAGGATCCGGGTGATCCAGGAGGAACATCGGCTTCTGGGACAGGCCCGTCGTGATATAAGACAATCACCCTTATCATGCCATCCCTGATCTGGCAGATCTCTCCTGCATCATCTGCTGCTCCAAAATTGTCTTCCTGGCCCCCCTCAAGAGTGACCATGCCGATGAGGCCAGGCCCGTAGAGGAATATGGCTGTTGCCAGGGACAGGATAAGAAATGCGGAAACAACAGTCGGAATCATTTCTTTTCTCATCTTGCATAACCCCTGTACTGCTCTGCCAGAGCCTTGCTCTTTATCACATTTATCCAGGGCTCTTCTTCATCTGCATCATCTGCCAGCTGTATCACATGATCATCTGCGACGAGAGTGGTGCATGGAAGAGAGCGATCTGACCTGACAATCCTCCTCATACTGAAAAGCGGGAGATGGGATTCATCCTTCAGGAAGATCAGGAAGCTCCTGCTCCTGAGACTGCCAAGGAAAGAGATGATGCCTTCCTGGCCTTTGATGATCGCAGATGATACAGGATCCTGCTGATACCCTGATTCAAGCTTCGGGATGATCCTTTTCAGCTGTCGCTCCCTTGTCTCCAATTCCAGCTTCTGCGCTTTCAGAAGACTGAACAGGTTCCTGGGGTCTGAAGCCTGGAAATACCTTGTCCGCCTCTTTGTGAATTCAGAGACAAGGTCCTTTCTCATGAGCCTCTCGAGAATCTCATAGACCTTGGATGAGGATATGCCTGCCCTGTCTATTATAGGCCCGGTTGTTGTGGGGCCAAGTTCCAGCAGGGCCAGATAGATCCTTGCCTCCCCGTTTGTGAGGCCTATGCCTGCCAGCTGACTGATCATCAATGCTGACAGTATGCCCTGGTTTATAAATATTGCTCCTCACTAAGGGGGGGAGTATATATCAGAGGCATAGACTGAACAGGCCATGACTGAAATCAAAAGAAAAAATCACGCTAAAAACCCAGATCCGGTTCTTAGCATCATGAAATCCGCTGAGATTACGAATTTCAGGACATAGAACCAATTGCTTTCTGCATCACAGGGACCACTTTCTCAGCCTCTTCCTTGGTCATCCTGCCGAGCTTGCTGAATCTCCACTCACCATTTGATGGCTGAAGATTCTCCCTTGAGACCTGAAGCTTAGGCGCCCCGTCATTATAAGAGAAAACACTGACCCTCAATTTTGTGGTCTCAAACTCTATTGTCTCGCCGAACAATTCCTTGTCAAGATTCTTGTCAAATGCCATTATCAAAACCTCCTAAAATCATATCTTCCTAACTCCCTAAAAGATGAACTCGCTGAGCCCTTTTTAAATATTTTGGTGGCCTCAGTCTTCAGCCATGATATAAGCGAACATCAATGGGGCCACAATCGTGGCATCAGACTCAATGACAAACTTTGGAGTGTCAATGGCCAGTTTCTCCCAAGTGATCTTCTCATTGGGGATAGCACCGCTATAAGATCCATAAGATGTTGTAGAGTCTGATATCTGGCAGAAATAGCTCCATAATGGGACTTCAGTCTCCATGTCCTGCCTGATAAGCGGCACAACACATATGGGAAAGTCTCCAGCAATGCCGCCTCCGATCTGGAAGAAACCGATCCTCTTATCCTTTGTGTTTTCGGTGTACCAGTCAATAAGCCATGACATTGTCTCAGGGCCTGATTTCACTGTGTCGATCCGCTTTATGACGCCGCGCTTGACAGCAGCCACAAACATATTCCCTGTGGTGCAGTCCTCCCAGCCCGGCACAAATATCGGGAGATCCTTCTCGCATGCAGCTATCACCCATGAATCCTTCGGGTCAATCTGATAAGATCCCTCCAATACTCCAGACTTGATAAGCTGGTAGATGAACTCATAAGGGAAATACCTCCTGCCCTCCTGCTCTGCCTTCTTCCAGACGACATGGAGCTGCTTCTCAATCCTCCTCATGGCCTCCTCTTCAGGGATGCAGGTGTCTGTCACCCTGTTCATGTGCCTGTCCAGCAGAGCCTGCTCATCATCAGGAGACAGGTCACGATAATGCGGGACACGCTCATAGAAATCATGCGCCACAAGATTGAAGATATCCTCCTCAAGATTCGCTGCAGTGCAGGTTATCGCATGGACCTTGCCCTGCCTTATCATCTCAGCAAGTGTCTTGCCAAGCTCAGCAGTGCTCATTGCTCCAGCCATGGTGATCATCATCAGATTACCTTTCTTCAGCTGAGCAATGTACCCTTCAGCAGCATCCTTGACAACAGCTGCATTGAAATGAAGAAAATTTTCCTGTATGAACCTCTTTATTGTCCTGAAATCCCCCATTTTTCCACCCCATGATTTTTCTGGATGCAAAACACAAGCCCAATATAAATCTATCCTTTTATCCTGATATTTATCCCACTCAGGATGCAAGGACATATGCGAAGATAAGCGGTGCAACTATCGTGGCATCTGACTCAATAACGAACTTCGGTGTATCGACACCAAGCTTGCCCCAAGTGATCTTCTCATTCGGGACTGCTCCGCTGTAGGAGCCATAAGATGTTGTGCTGTCAGAAATCTGGCAGAAAAATGACCACAATTGCGCGGGCCTGTTCAGCCTGGGCAGATCATGATTTATCAGCGGCACCACACAGATGGCGAAATCGCCTGCAATCCCCCCACCGATCTGGAAGAATCCGATCCCTGAGTCTTTTGAATTTTCCCAATACCAGTTCACCAGGGCATGCATGTACTCGAGCCCGCTCCTGACAGTGTCAATCTTAGTCATCTTATCATTCATCAGGATCTCTGAAACAAATGAATTGCCGAGAGTGGAATCCTCCCAGCCCGGCACAAAGATGGGCAGATTTTTCTCGCAGGCAGCAATGATCCACGAATCCTTCGGATCAATCTGGAACTTCCCTTCAAGCACTCCGGACCTGATGATATTATAGATGAATTCATGCGGGAACATCCTCTTCCCTGATTTCTCTGCCCTTGACCATTCATCCACAATCTCCCTGTCAATTACCATCATCGCTTCCTCTTCAGGGATGCAAGTGTCTGTGACCCGGTTCATCCCATTCTCAAGGAGCCGGAGTTCATCATCGGGTGTAAGATCCTTATAATCCGGGACCCTTCTATAATGATCATGAGCTACAAGGTTGAACAGATCCTCTTCAAGATTGGCACCAGTGCAGGTTATTGCGTGGACCTTGCCCTGCCTGATCATCTCAGCAAGTGTCTTGCCAAGCTCAGCAGTGCTCATGGCTCCGGCAAGGGTAATCATCATCTTATTGCCTTTCTTCAGCTGGTCCACATATCCCTTTGCAGCGTCTTTGACAACTGCTGCGTTGAAATGAAGGAAATTATTATCTATGAATGACTTAATGACCTTGAAATCAGCTTTTTTATTCTCAAAATCCATTTTTTCACCTCCCTGATAATTTTAATCAGAAAAAAACCTTTTTTTATAAATATTATGGTTTTTGATTGAATCTAGAAACAAACTATCTATTTTGAGAGATGTATTTCTGCAGATAAGCAGCAGTAGGGAACCGCTGGGCAAGCTGAGCTCTTTGAACATCATTCAAGTATCTAAAACCGCCAATAATCCCGTTGCACCTGTCCTGACGGCACCTGCATACGAACGGGGAGGCCATATCCATCTCAGTGGTCAGGTAATTGAAGCTGATTATCTCTCCCGGCAAAATAGCCCTCCTTGCCACCAGATTGTCTGTGTCGGGATCCACTATGCAGGTGGGGTCAGAGCAGCTGTGATCTATCGCTCCCCTGCCGACGACATGGACAGAGTCATCAATCTGCCTCGAATACCTCAGCGGCCTTGAGATCTTCGAGCCGGTCGCATAGGAAATCACTTCACCTTCACCGATGCGCGCTGTGGCTATCGTGGCCCTCCCTGTCTCAGGCCTCACTATGAATTCAAGGTTATGGTTGAGCGTGGCTGTCGCAAGGAATTCCGGGAACTGGTCGACGCTGTCGCAGCTGTTCAGATAGGCCTGAAGCCGGGGTGATATATGCACCACTCCATCCCGGATAACTGCCATGACAGCTGCTGCTTCAGCGGGCCTGCTGCCTGGCCAAATATCCCTATGCCCCTGTCCAGATTTCCTGTATGCGATCCCTGATGCCATGCTGTAATCCCCTGAATATCATTCTCCCTGAATTTTGGTAATTATTAACTTGAAAGTTGGAAAAATTTATGATTAATAATAAAATCGGTCAATTATTTTGTGAAAAAGAAAATTATTTATATCAAAAGTAAAAATATACAAAAAATGGCGGGTCTCAGGGATATCGAAAGGAAGGTCATCGCAGGACTGGAAAGGGATGCGAGGGCGCATTTCTCAAAGATAGGCAAGAAGATGAGGAAGAGCCAGCAGCAGGTGAGCTATACTGTGAACTCGCTTGAGAAGCAGGGCATCATAAAGGGCTATTACACAATAATAGACTATTCCAAGCTGGATGTGCTCCATTTCAGGGCATATTTCAAAGTGAGCTACATAAGCGAGAAGAAGATGGAGGAGCTTGCCAGATCCATGGCTTCAGAGCCCATGACATGCTTTGTTGCCACATGCGGCGGGGAATATGACCTCATTGCAACTTTTTTGGCAAAGAACCCTTCCCAGTTCAACAAGGCGCTCCACAAGATAATGGAGAAGCATCCCAGGCATCTGCAGAATTTCACAGTCCTGACGACAGTCGTGGCAAGAGGATCCGGAAGGAAGTACCTGTTCTCGAATACAAACACGCTCACAGAAGACATCTACGGCGGGGACAGGGAGGCTGAGAAGATCGATGAGCTGGACATGAGACTGCTGGAGAGGCTATCTGCAAATGCGCGTGAGAGCGCGCTCAAGCTTGCAGCAAAGCTCGGCACGACGTCAAAGACAGTGATAGAAAGGATCAAGAGGATGCAGGACAGGCTAGTGATAAGATCATTCAGGCCATTGCTTGACCTCCAGAGCGCAGGATACAAGAGAAGCCTCCTGACAATAAGATACCATAACATAACAGCAGAGAAAGAGAATGAGCTGATCAATTTCCTGAATGCCCATCCAAATGTGCTTCGCCTCTTCAAGACAATAGGCGAATGGGATGTGGAAGTGGAGCTTGAGGGAGAAGATGCGCAGAAGCTGAGGAAGATAGAGATGGAGATAAGAGAGAGATTCGCTGCACTGATACAGACCATCAGGATAATACCTCTCTATGATGTCCATAAGATAAACTATTTCCCAAAAATCCTGGAACAACATTAATAAACAGCAATATGCTCATTGCTGGCTTGACCTCAGATGAGTGACATATACATCCTGCTGATTGACAAGAACAAAGGGAACGGCTCAAATGGGAAGGGCGGATGCCTGGACCAGGAGCGCTTAGAGCTTGAGGCAGCTGGCTTCCGAGTAGGCGATTTTGTGATGTGCCCTGAAACGCTTTCTCTGTATGATATTGTCATAGCCAACCCGAGGCCTGAAAGCGTAGAGAAGCTCTCCTATTTCCATAGGAACCACCCTGAAGTGCCCTTAATCGTTTATGGGGGCCTTATGAAAGATAATGTGGAGATCTGCAGTATCAATAAAGACCAAGCAGGGGTTTATATACCTGTATTCTCTAGAATGGAAGATTTTGTTGCCTTTATACAGTCATTAGCGTATTATAACTAAATTTATAAATATGTTTTTTTCTAGTGCTGATTACCTATTGCGGGCAAGCGGAAATTATAAATTTCCGGGTCCGCAAAATTGAATATTAATACAAAAAGCTACTCAATTTTGCGGGGGTAGCAAAGCCTGGTCAATCGAAAATCGTTGATTTTCGGTGGTCTAAAATCTTCGATTTCAGACCAAATGCGCAGGACTCAGAAAAGGTCTTGCAAAGCGCAAGGCAAGAGTGCGAAACTTAAGACCGGCAGAACGCCGTTGAGAGATCCTGTCTCTTAGTGGGTTCGAGGGTTCAAAAGGCATGCAGAGAGATCTGGTGTCATGAGATTCCCTTCCCCCGCATTTTTTCTTTTATCATAAATGTTGAAGCACCTGAATCCGGGGGTTTAAGATCTGAACTTGCAATACTCGCAGTCTTCTGATTGGAGCCGGGCAGTCTTCTTTGAGTTTTCTGGAGATCTTCTGTATCCCCCAGCGAAAGCTTTAAATATTATTTATGTTATAAATATTATTTATGGTATCAATATCAGTCTCAGTGCCTGAAGAGCTCAGGCAGAGGATGGAGAAGCACCCTGACATAAACTGGTCAGCGGTAGCACGAAAGGCCTTTGAGGATCATGTAGAGAAGATAGAATTCTTCAAGAAACTGGTCAGCAAGAGCAAGCTCACAGAGAAAGACGCAAAGGAGATAGCTGATAAGATAAATGAGAATGTCGGCAAAAGACTTCTTGCGAAAATGAAGCAGAAAAAGCGGAAATGATACGGTTTTTTCTCAGTCAATAATATCAAGGCCTTCCTGATATCATTAGATATGAAACTTGTTGTTGATGCCAACCCTATAATATCTATGCTGATAGCAGAGAGTCCTGCCATTGATATCATCTTTGACAAGCGATTCGAGATCTTTGCACCAAGGCTGATACTTGATGAGATCAGTAGGAATATGGGTGTGATCAGGTCAAAAAGCAGGCTATCAAATATGGAGCAGATATTCAGGATGATAAAGAATGAGATCCAGCTGGTGCCTTCAGAGGAGTATGAATGCTGTGTTCCAGATGCCGAGCAGATATGCCCTGATCCCAAAGATATTGCTTATTTCGCTCTTGCACTGCATTTAGGGTGTGGTATATGGTCAAATGAGAAATGGGAGCAGAATCTTGTCAGAGTATATATGACACATGAGCTCATCTCAATGATCTAGAGTAATTGCAATACTTGCACTCTTCAGATGGGGCTGGCATTCAACATAGCGGAAGTGTTAGATGCGAAGGTGGATGAGTTGTTCTTTGAGTGAGATGAGGGTTTTAGGGATAAGATTTAAATATCTGTTAGGGGGTTGTGTGGGTATGAAAAAAGTGGAGAAAAAGCAAGTATGGATTTTCATGATCATCGGGTTGTTCTTAGTTCTCATGTGTGCATGGAGCCTGTATGATTATTATGTCAAAGGAGAGGTCCATGTCTCAGTATTTCCCATACCTCAGGCAATAGGCACTCCAGGTATGGAATATTTTGGGCTTGTGCTTGGAGGCCTGTTCATATTCATTTCCTTCATCTCCTTCGGTGATGTTGGAGCTAATAAGAGGAACAAGGAGAGATTATAATAGGCTTCTTAGAGCAGAACAAATACAACCCATCTTTGAAATTAGCATTTGATGTTGCGAAAGTGCTAGATGCGAAGGTGGATGAATTGTTCTTTGAGTGAATTTCCGCTTTCCTGAGCGATATCTTTAAATACAAGATATATCTTACTTATCTTATGATAGACATAGGCAAGGTGAGCTCAAGAGGACAGATCGCGATACCTTCAGAGATCAGGCAGAGATTAGACCTCAAGGAAGGCAACAAGATACTATTCATATTAGATGAAGATACATTGATCATGAAAAAAGTCACTTCTGAAACATTTTCTGCATTAACAAAACCATTACGGAAGAAGACCAAGAAGATTAAAGAAGGCCAAGTCAACAGACTGATACACAATCTCAGGAAATAGAGTGACTCTGGATACTAATGTATTGGTCTCAGGCATGGACAGGAGACTCATTCAGGATACTTGACTTGATAGACAGAAAAGAATTAAAATGCATCCTGTCAATGGAGATCATAAAAGAATATAACAGAGTGATGAGCAGCGGAGAGATAATAGAGAAATCAAGGAAGAACAATCTCAAGATATCAAACATAATCAGGAAAGTAATAATGAATTCTATCATTGTGGAACCAAAGACAAGAATAAACATTGTGGAAGACAAGGATGACAACAAGTTCATAGAAGCAGCAGTTGAAGGCAAAGCAGATTACATAATAAGCCAGGATAATCATCTATTAAAGATCAAAGAGTACAGGGGTATAAGAATAATGACTCCAAGGGAGTTCTTGGATGAGCTGTTCTTTGAGTAAGATTCAAATATCTTAACAGTACCAGAGGTTGGATGGAAAAGCTTTATATTGTGATGATAATTGCGGCCATAATATTAGCAGTCATTTTCTTAATATTACTTGCGATACCTCTTATCTATAAGTATGTTTAAAAAAATTCGAGTGAATGAGAAATATTCTCATTTTCTGTTTCTTATCCCAACATCTTTTCTCTGTAGTTGAATGTTTCTGATTTCTTAGAGAATATTGCAGATATTTCTCAGAAGGGCATAAGAAGGATCAAAAGAAAAAATAAAATATGCGCCGGCATTGGCTAACCGGTAAGCCGCAAGGTTGATACCCTTGTGTCCTTAGGGACTTCGGGGTTCAAATAACTTTCGGTTTTTGCCGGTAGTTTGGAATTACCCGTGCCGGCGCACATCATTATCATGAGCTGTTCTATAGGTGATCAGGTATGTAGTTGCGGATTTCGGAAAAATGCAGCCAGAAGCTGGTCCTGCATAAGATGCAGAGAGAATATACTCTACCTAATCTGACAATGCTTCTGTATCTAATCTGCTCTTTGCTTTATGGCATCTCTTGCAGAGGGTTCTGAGATTTGCTTTCTCGAATGGCTTGCCTCCCATCTGGATAGGGATGATGTGATCCACATCCAAGAGTTTCTTGTTATACCTCTTGTTGCAAATACTGCATCTGAACTCATCTCTTCGCAAGACGTCCAAACGTACAAAGAACCAAGTGTTGTTGCGATTGAACTCATCCATGCACTTCCTGGAGCAATAATGCCTGCGTCCCTCAGCAACAGCATTATCACAGTTCCTGCAGAGCTTATTCCCCTGACTATCAAACCTCTCAGGTGTGTCCCTGATTCTTGGATAGCGTGCCATGAAATAGTATTTCATGCTCTCTTTTTTAGATTTTGCGCTTTTGTCAGAAATAGGATCAAAGCTCGAACTCCTCTATGAACCCGAGGATCGATGAATATTTCTCAAGATAATTGAAGCCCTTGTCAGTCAGGGTGATATGCTCCCGGCCTTTGACTTTTATCTTCCTTATCATATCCTTTGATTCAAGCTCCTCGACATATTCAATGAAACTCTGGGAGCTCAGATTGGAGTAACGCAGAAGAGGGGTCGGCTTAATGGAATTGTTATGCTTCTGGATCACCCTCAAGATGTCGTATATGACCTTAAGCCTGTCTCTTTTTGCCATTCCCCGATAACCTCTTGCTGACCTTATAGTAGATGTAGACGAATATTGCCAAAGAAAGTATGTTCAAGGTGATTTTCATTGGGGATATGAAGAAATATTGGGCCAATGAAACAAGATTGATTATATAGAATACAAACAAGAAAAAATAAGTGAGGGTCATCTTTGAGAAAAATGAGATCCGCTTCTCTTTATGGCAGATGAATCCCTTGATCATTAGGAGCACGAGCATTATGAGCCCGAGCAGGACAAGGATGATCTGGAATCCTGCAAAGAAAGTCAGGACAGCAAAGAACAATGATATCAAGTGAAGAGTGGACTCCCAATCATCACCAACCTTGTCAGAGAACATCGATGAGAGCAGGGAAAGGATCGCAAGAATGCTGAAATAAGATACAAGGAAGAGACTAGTGCGGACGATAATCTGATATGTGCCGAAAGTGACCAACTGCTGATTGAATATCAGGACAATAGGGAGGATCCTGAAAAGGAAGACGACAGCAAAATACATGAATGCATTCCTGAAATACTTGATGCCTTTATGCTTTGAAAGGTCATAGGCATCCTTTGTCTTGAAATATATCAGAAGGCAGAGGATGATGACTGCCAAAGAATACACCAGCTCAATGCTGATAAACTCCAATGGAGGCATCGGAAGCTGCCTGCGGACCATCAATCGCATCATTTTCACTATGTCAGGATTCTATCCTTTATAAATAATATGGATTTCAGATGCACATTTCGGCTTCTTCCTGCTTAAATATGAGCATAGCCTTACATGTCTAAAAATGAGGCTGGCAGGATCAAGGTCCTCCCTCCTCCAGAGAGGTGAATCAATTGCCTCAAAATCAAAAGGTGAATGAAAATGAAAAAAACAACAATAGGATTATTGGCGCTCATGATTGTGGGAGTTGTTGCTTCAGCAGGAATCGCATCAGCCTTCATGGGACAAGGAATTGGAAAGCAGCTCAGCGATGAAGAGAGAGAAGCAATGCATGATGCAATGGAATCAGGGGATTATGATGCCTGGCATCAGGCAATGACTGATACGCTCACAGAAGAGAGATTCAACGAACTTGTTGAAATGCACGCCCAAAAGCAAGCAATAGAAGAAGCCATTGAGAACAAAGACTACGATGCATGGGTCAATGCAATGCAAGAGATGTTCGATGAAGAGCATTTTGACATGATGCAACGCCCAAGATCAAACAAATCAAACCCCGATGGTAGACCTCCTCTTGGCGGACCCATGCATCGTTGCTCTAATCAGTAAAATTAATCTTTTTTTTTTCAGGTAGCATGGCTGATGATCCAACTGCAAAAAATATTTAAACTCATGGATGAAAACATGGATAATGCTCAAGAAAGACCAGTGGCCCATCGCGATCTTCGCACTCCTGATGCTGATAGTGTACGGCATGATATTCTTCTCAAGAAAAAACTATGAATTCATAGGATACATAGTTGTTGTCGTCTTCTTTGCAGCGCTGATTGTCTTCACGAATGACAAGGTCAAGTTCCCTAATTTCGTGCTCTGGTGGCTGGCCATATGGGCGTTCCTGCATCTTTCAGGCGGCGGGATAAGCAGCGGGGGATGGAGACTGTATGACTGGATAATTGTCGATATTGTCGGCGAACCATACCTGATATTCAAGTATGACCAGTTTGTCCATATAATAGGATTCTTTGCTGCGACACTTGCGATGTACTATCTGATCAAACCTAAGCTGAAGCCGGATCACAAATGGGCTGCACTTGGCATAGTTGTTGTGATGGCAGGATTAGGAGCAGGAGCGCTCAATGAGATAATAGAATTCACAGCAACAGTAATGGTGCCAAGCACAGGCGTCGGAGGATATGAGAACACATCACTAGATCTTGTATCTGACATGATTGGAGCATTAATTGCATTCTTTTATATAAAATATAAAGAAAAACCCAAAATAAGTGCCAAATAATATAAATAAGCTAATCCCACTTTCTATATAGCTTTTTTAAGGGGGTTTGGATGGACAAGAAAGACACACCTTATCAGGGACTTGAAGGGAAAATAATCCCATTCGGCAAGCAGCCGGCTGATGGAATGAGATACCAGCCATTTGAACTATATGAACTAATGGCAAATGCCTCGTCTTCAGCCATGACACTCATAGAGCCTGTAAAAGGCGACTTCATCTACAGGGCAGCCAATGAGAGATTCCTCGAACAGCTCGGTGCAGAGAGCCATGAGGTCATAGGAAGCCCGCTATCAGATGTATGGCAGAGCTCATACTGCAATGTGAGAAACCATCTCATAACCGCAAGGACAGGCGAGAAAGTGCAATATGATGCCAGGTTCGCCTTTCCCAATGGCGCGGAGAGGCACTATGAGATCATCCTGCATCCGATAAAAGACGACAGGGGAAGAGTGATATACCTAATGGGTGAGATATCTGACATCACACGGCAGAAGATCCTTGAAGAGAGCGTGCAAAGGGTGCAGAGACATGAGCTCGAGGCAGAAGTCGCGCACATGATGGCGCATGATTTCAGGGGACAGCTCACTGCAATCATAGGCAATCTCGAAGTCGCAAGGAACTACGGGGATCCCCTAAAAATCAGGAGATGCATCGAGAATGCCTTCGAGGTATCCCTGCAGGCAGCAGACCAGGTGAACCAATACATGACAGACGCGACTGACAAAGGGAAAGAGGAAGAGGCAGACCTCAACAGCCTTGTCAGGAACAGCTTCAGGATAATGCAGGGTTTCAGGAAAGACATAACAATACATGCAGACCTCTGCCCTGATATCTGGGGGATAATGGCGAACCCGGTGAACATTAACAGGATGTTCATGAACCTGTACAAGAACGCATCAGAAGCCATGACAAGGAGCGGCGAACTGTTTGTGACGACGTGGAATACAGTGCTCGAATCAAGGCACATAACAGGATTCAAGGCAAGGCCCGGAGAGTATGCCGCTGTATCGATAAGGGATACAGGGCCGGGCATGGGGCCTGAAGTCTCAAAGCGTGCATTTGACCTGAATTTCACGACAAAAAGAGAGAAAGGGGGATCAGGTCTCGGATTATACTCAGTATTCACGATAGTGACGCAGCATCATGGCATGATAACCCTCAGCACAGCAGAAGGCAAAGGAGCAGAATTCACCATATGCCTGCCGGCAAGAGCGCAAGCCGCACCTGACAAGCCAGCACAAGGTCTTGTCATGATTGTCGACAAGAACCAGGAGACACTGAAAGGTGCAGCGAGATTATTGGAGGATCTGGGATACAGGGCCATCACTGCAGAGAACAATTTCGAGGCACTGCACGGGACACTGACAAACAAGGATGATATGGATGCGATACTCATCGAAGCGGACTTCGCAGGATCATTCACAGGAAGTCTCGTTGATTCACTGAAGCTGGCGACAACACCTGAAACTAGGATATTGCTTGCAGGAAACACTGACAGCCCAAGACGCGGCCGGCTGAATATCATAAAACCTTATACATCCATCTCCTTAAGAAAATTATTCCAGAAGGCACAAGAGGGTGCCTCTCAAGGATAGGCCCTTATTGATCACCCCTGGTCTGAATGGTGCAGAAATTGCTGTTCTATTGCCTCCAATCCAATTCGCTTTGCTGATGGGGTTGGGAGGATTTGAACCCCCATCGCCACCTCCCGAAGGTGGAATGATACCAAGTTACACCACAACCCCTTAAATACTTGGCTAACTAAAGCGGTCCGCGGGATTGCTAAATCCCGCTTGAACAGGGTGCAGCGTGACCTTACACGCTTATGATACCAAGTTACACCACAACCCCTTAAAGCTGTATATGGGAACGGGATTCTGACAATTATTATATAAATATTATGAAGAAAAAGGAGAAAAAAAGAAAAAATTAACTATATGTACCCCGGCCAGGCAGTCTCTCCGTAAGGAGTCGCTGAGACCCTGATCTTGCACTTGAGATCTCCGTCACCAGGCATGTTCAGATGAAGTGTGTCCATCTTCTTCATGTTATAGACCTGGTTCCCGCAGATAAGCTCGTACTTGGTGAAAGGATCAAATCCATACTTGTTCCAGGTAAAAGTATACCTCTCTCCTGCAGGCCCATTCGCCTTAACCACAAACTCCTTGACATCCTGATAGATCAGCGGATATCTCTTGTACTGCTGGGAGTATTTTCCCTTGTAATATATGTGGTCACTCGGATCCGCTTTCACATCCTCACCAGGCACATTTGCGTCATTGTAATGCCAGCTGACCCCGAAATATGTCGCTAACGGTGTGCCGCCATTGAAATAACCCCAAAGCATATTCATTGGAGATGACATTCTCTGGAGCCATGGATAAAAAACGCCAGGCGTACAGCCAGGTTGCTGAACAGCAGCCAATGCTGTTGGCACAAGCATCAGAGAAAGCAATCCAACAATTGCTAAAGCCAATATCTTTTTCATTTAATCACCTCATGGTGTTTTGTTAGTCAATCCCTAGTCAATTCCGCATCATTATATAAATTTTACATGTCTAGCCACAGTGGTTACAGACGATATCAAATTAACTTTCAAGTTACAAATCTGCTTCATCACTAAAAACAGGAAAAGGTTTTGGATACAGGATAGGCATCTATCAAGATGAACAAAGACAAGCTGAACAAAAACAGGCAGGAAGGGCTGAACAAGATGTGATAAGGGCCGGAGCGCTGATCATTGTCTGATATCTATGCTGACTTTCGAATTAAGGGGGATATCACCCTGCAGTTCAGCTGTTATATTGTAGATACCTTCGGGGATTCCAGAGCATTTGTTGCATGCCGGCGCCTGGTACTGGAAAAAGAAATCATTCTCCCCGGGCGATACCAGCACATCCCTCTTCAGATTCAGCCTGTTGATGCCTGAAAAAATCCCGTAGACACTCATGGTGCCATTGAATCCAAGTGTCGAGTTGACCTGGACAGAGATGTTCACAGTCTCGCCGGAATGATAGAGGCCCTTATCTGTGCTCAAAGACATCTCAGCATGAGACGGCTGTTCTGCTGTGCAGGCTGCGAGAAACAATGAGCATACGAGCAGACACAAAACATACAATGCTTCCGTGATATTCAAGGATAATGCTTTCATGACAGTCATGGATATCTAACCTTTTTAAATGGTTTTTGAATCTGATGGCACAATATTTAAAAAGGGGGTAGGAATCGTAGGCTTCAATGCCCCTGTAGCATAGCGGTTGGTGCGCGTCCTTGGTATAAACAGCCACAAAAAGGACGAGGTCGGGAGTTCAAATCTCCCCAGGGGCTTTATACTCCAGATCCGGATAAATCTTTCCCAAGTTTCTTTCTCAAGAATCTTTCATAAGAATCTTTCTCAAATATCCCAGATAAAGACATCATCATACAGGCGGTCATCTCACTTCAGTCTTGACAACTGTCGGGATACATCGGGCTGATTGGGTTTGATATTTAGAGATTTCTCATAATAGAGCCTCGCGTTGCCCACATCACCCATATCTTTGTAAATATCGCCCAAGACCCCCAAAGCCCAGTAATTATCAGGCGCGAGCTCAACTGATCTGGTCAGGCAATGTATCGCTTCCTCATACTCGGCCTGTCTCCTGAGAGCAACTCCCAGATGATGCCAGGCCCAGGGATTATTGCGATAATTATCATCATCCCTGCCGATCGATGCCCGGAAGAAACCGACAGCATCCTCACTGAGCTCTGATGAGACTTTTCTGTAAAGCTCATGGAACTTGAATACTAATGCCTCTCTTGATCTATCAGGAACATTCTTCAATCCCTTTATGAGGCTGTTCTCTGCCATGTCATAGAAACCTGTGTTGATGAAGAAATCGCAAGCTGAAGTATACCTCCGTGGATCTTCAGCGCCGTATACAGAAGTAATAATCAGGTCATAGACAGACTTGAGCTTCCCAAGATCAGAGGCAGTCCTTTCCAGGTTGCGTCTGAGGTCAGAGATGTCCTTCTCAGTCCTTGCAATATACTCAGGATCAATGCTTCCTGACCTAGTCTGGCGAGCAGCTTCTGCAGCGGCCTTCGCATTTGCGACCTCTTCCTCAAGGCCTGAAATCTTCTGGGTCATCTCCTCTTCCGTCATCCTCTGCTGTGCAAGATCAGCTTCAAGGCTCTCAATCCTGCTTTCCTTTGCCCTGTCTGAGCGCCTGTGACTATCACCCTGATCTTTCAGCCTGCTTTCCAGGAGACCCAGCTTATCAGAATAGACCCCATTCATCATCTCTACAGATGCTGAGGCACTGCTGCAAGCTGCAAGAAGCTCTGTTGCCTCGACATGCTCTGATGATCTTCCCACTTTGCCATAAGCTGTCCTTGAAACATCATTGATCCTCGATAGGGCGGCTTCGGCTAGATCCCTCTGCTCCTTAAGCTCTGATTCCAGCGTCCCCTTCCTGTCCAGGAGTTCCGCAATCTCTTCCTGATATGATCCTATCCTCACTGAGATGCGCCCAATGAGCTCAAGCATGGCATCCTTCCTCTGTTCATATCCACCATCAAGGCTGACATCATCAGCTGTTGCTCCGATACCTGAGAGTACCCCGACAAGACTTGCACTCACCTGATCATAAGAAGAGATTATCCTCTCCCTCAGCTTTTCCTCATCCTGCAATCTCTTCGCAAGAGATTCCTTTTCGCCTTTCTCCCTGCCAAGTTCTCTATCAAGGTCTTTCCTGTAGCTTTCAAGATTATCAGCCTTGGACCTGAACTGATCCCTCTCTGCCTTGACAGCATCTATCTCATTGTCAGCCATCTCAACCCTGCCCACCAGACGGCTGATGAGCTGTTCAAGCCTGGCGACATCCCGTGAATAAACAGTGTTGTTGACAGCAGAATTGACAACCATCCCTGAGACTGTCCTGCAAAGCTTCTGATACTCAGCAGGGGTCAGCCCGGCTGAATCGATAATGGGCTGCATCCTCGCAAGCACTATGCTCACATCACCTGCAAGCTCAAGGAATTCGGCATAGGTATCCTTCACATTTTCCAACTGCAGCTGCAGCTTCTCAAGCCTTCTCCTTTCTGCCTCGCCCTCATAATGGGTCGTGGGATTCTCGACCTCAAAAGCATACCTCTCCTCAAGCCTGTTCAGTCTTCTGTGTTCCTCATTGCAGATGTCATTCAGACGATTCTTGAATTCAGCAAAAGTATATGTGCCTGACATCAGAGTATGGGTGATGAGTGAGAAATTAGTGAGCCTCTGCTTCTTCTCGAGCCTCTGCCAGAGATCATCAATGACCCTCTTTGCTTTTGGCTGTGTCGAGGAAAGATAATCAAGGCGGTCGCCCAAGGTCTTCACCAACTGCACATCAGGCATCTCAAGGATACGGAAATCCCAGCCCTGACTGAGCGGGACACGCTCAAGATTGATGTAGCAGGCTGACACAGGAGAATGATGATCATCGACCTGACGCGCAATATCGATAAGGCGGTCAACCACAGCAGGAGACTTCTTCTTAGTCTCCAGTGCAATGACAAGATTCTCTACCAGAGAGGTATCTGAAGAGTTCCTGCCCTGCCACAAGCCAGGAGTGCCCGCAAGAATGCCTCTCGAGTAATCGACTGGGAATGCGATGTCATCAACGACAGGATCCTCATGCCTGCCGAGGCCCGGGGAATATGCCTGCTCATCCCTGGTATGGTGCGTCATCTTCCTGTCATAATCAAAAGTGGCAACCCTTCCTTGGCCTGCATGAGCGCCATTGACAAAACCATCCGGGGAAACCAGGATAATGTCAACTGAAGCTGAGACAACTGCCTTCCTGAGATCCTCTGACCTAAATCTTGAGATCTCCCTGGCAAGCTCAGCCTTTGCATCCTGTTCAGCATTGAGAAGCTCTTCAGGACTCCTTCCTGCATTTTCATCCTTGAGAGCACTTAACAAGCTGTCAAGATTTCCATTCGGCTCTTCAGACATATGCTCAAGAACATATGCCGCCATGTCCTCCATGTCTTTCTTATGCTTGGTCTTATCACCATAAATGATATCCAGCTGATCCCCAAATCTTGAGATCACATCATCTTTCCTTATCACTCCTGCGACAGATGAGATATTGTTCTGATATATCCTATTATTCTCAGAATACACCACATCATGGATCATCTCCATGACGACAGCGCTGAAATGTCTCCTGTAGTATCCCCTGAGGTCCACTGATCTGCCTGACTGCCTTAGGCCTTCGTGTGTGAGGACAAACTCAAAACGCCTTCCAGGATCATCCCTGTCAGAAATCGTGAACGGCCTTCCGTGCTCTGCGATGCCTGATTCCTTCGGGCCATCGCCGAAATCCAGGACATAATCCGGATGCATGCTGCGGACCTCAAAATGCCCGTCTGACCTCGCAAGTGTGGCGCCCACAGAAGGAGAATTCCCAATCGGCATAGAAATATCAGCCTGGCTGTTGTTGCCGAACCTCATGGAGGCGCTTGAGAGATAATCATCCAGCATAAGACGCTCCCTCAGGCCATCCTGCAATGCCTCCCTGATGTTGTCGACAATGCTGACTGCACTGATTTTCTCATCAGGTTTACCCTCCAGGCTGGCCTGGACATAGACAATCATGTTCGGGTGCAGAAAGCTGCTGTTGGACTGGAATCCTGGGAATATATAATCAGGTGCAGGAAGGGCGAACAGTGCCATATCCTCCAATGCTTTTGGGATATGATAAAGAGTCCTGGCACCGGCTGAGGCATTGATAAGAGGGCTGAGTTTTGCATCTACAGATTCAGCATGGTTGTGGTCATCCTGACTGACAGCTGTCATCGGCGCATCCTGTTCTGAAGATTTCGCCATGATCATGGCAGGTATCCCACGCAAGCGTTCTAGAGCTGACTTGCGGTCAAGCCTGCCAGTGTCAATCCCCAGAATAGTGAGGAAATCTTCGTCCAGCTTCATATCATGCTGAGTAGCGAACAGAGCCTCGATTATATCCCTCGGCCTTGTCTCTCCAAGATCCAAAAGAGCTGAAACAGGTATTCCTATATTAAACAACCCCCATTTATTTACTCGGGAGTGGTCTATATTATTTTAATCTTTCGTATTATAAATCTATTTTTTTACTATATAGAAATTTAATTTATATATAAATCTTGTCACTATAAATTCTGTTACTACCAAAAAGAAAAGAAAATATTTAAATATCATTTTGTAAACCCCTTTTTGAATGTCCCATCCGAAAAATGATCATGCGGAAACTAAAATTGGAACCAGAATGATGTTCCATCCTGCTATTCCCAGTCCCGGAAATAATGGGAGCAGCTGGGTTAGGGATGCAAGCAGGATCAGGGATGCATATACTGAAAGGGATACTGATATAATCTATCTTCCTGAATACTGGAGACAGAAAGGGCAGAATGTCGGCACAATCAGGCTGCCTGAAGCAGAATTCGACTGGCAGACAGGCCTCCCTGAAATGACAAACCCGCCCAGATCTGTTGACATATTCCTGATACATGACAGGCTGGTATCAAGCTCTCTCAGCGAAAAGATCGGTCAGGCCAGGAAACAGATCAGCCAAAGCACACTCGAGACACTGAACAGAAGGACAGAGGCAATCATCCGGCTGGCATCCGGCGAAATAAACGGAAGGGTGTATGACATAGTGGTGCCGGCAAACGGAGTCCCTGCAAGAAGATATGAAGGTAAGCTCGAGAATCTGGTTGATGCAGCTCTTGGACAGACGAATTCCATAGAGCATTTCTCAGGAATGATGATACAAACATTATCACGCGGGCTGCTACCAAGAGAGAGGGCAGAGCAGTACTTCGGCCTGGTGCCAAACACTGTGAATTTCACGACAGAAGTGCTCAGGGAGATGGACAGGGCTGCAAAGATAGACACAAGGATCACAAGAGGAGAATTCCTGAAGCTCAGCATAGGTACTGACATCGGGAGATACACTTGTGCTGACAGTGCAAAGCCGGCTGAAGGACCAAGTGATTTCCAGCCGGGCCAGCTTCTTCAGGATACTGGGGCTTATAGCAAATCAATATTGTCAAACATTGATGATATCAAGGTATCCATCAAGGAACCTATCGATGGATCCATCAATGGATCCCAAAGCAGAACAGTCAGGGCATATGCGATAGCCGAGCGCATCAGAGACATGGTGATAGATGAGATCAGGGCATATGACAGATATATAGTGTCGGCAAATCTGACTGAAAAAGCCCATCTTGCAGAGAACCTGAGAAGCCTGAAAAGAACAATAACATCAGAAAGGGAAGAGCTCGTGGGAATTAGTGATATCTCCTGCAAAGAAATATTCGACAACCTTGATAGAAGGATTGAAGCCAGATTACCTTTCTATATCCCCGCCATAACCAAGAAAGATGAAACAGGCACACCAATCCCGATACAATATGTCAGGAAGAGACCGACTTGGGTGTCACAGAAATTATCTGCTCTTGCAGACAGGATAAACCCAAAACCAAGGGATTATGACCGGATGATGAAATCTCTCTTTGACAGCACAATGGATAGTGCAATGGCAAAAACCCAAGAGGGATACAGAAGTCCGGGAGCCCAAAGAGTGATGGAAAAGGCACTCGGAAGAATCGAGCGTTTCGTCAACAAGCAGCTGAGCAGCGCATACAGAGGAGAACTGGATGCAGGGAGCATATCAAACCTGAGAGACTCCTTCATCAGGCATTATGAATCAGCAGTCAAAGATGCTCACTCTCTTGAGGGTCATGATATGATATGCCCAAATATGATATGCCCTGATTACGAGACCGGCCCAGCCAAGGAGATGCATGACAGGATCCTGAACAGGCTGGACCACAATGCGGAAAAATTCTCAGGAAAGAAAAGCATGAGATCAAGTCTTGCGAAAATGTTCAGGTCAGTGAGCGATTATCTGTCATAAAATCTCTTATTATCTGTTTATCGTATAACTTTTTATTATCTGTTTATCACAACACTTCTTATTATATATAATTGAACAACATTTATAAACCTATTTCAATTTTTTCTGCCTATGAAAAAAAGAGGACAGATAACACCATTCATAATCATGGGGATCCTGATATTGATACTGATGAGCCTTATCTTCTACATATCAAGCATATCCAAGGCAGGGACACTGCCCACAGAGCATGTCGAAGCCACAAGGATGCAGCTGAACACCCATATCCAGGAATGCGTTGAGATGGTGAGCGCCGATTCTGTGTATGTCCTCGGACTGCAGGGAGGATACATCAGCAGGCCTGAAAAAGTATTCTGGCATAACCAGATGGGCACAAGCATCCTCTATTCAGAGAACAAGACATACATGCCAACACTCCAGGCCATGGAAGCGAACCTGTCTGCCTATGTCGAGACCTTCCTCCCATACTGCGTCAATTTCTCATTTTTCCCAGGATATGAAATAACTGCTGACAAGGCAGATGTCCGGGTGCAGGCAGAAGACGGAAGAATCCTCTTTGACATCAACTGGCCCATAACATACAGCCAGGGCGGAACCTCAACCATGATATCCGAATGGTCAACACCTGTGCCGATAGACCTGAAGAAATTCCATAACATAACTGCCAGCATCGTGGTCAAGACACAAAAAGACCCTTCATACATAGACCATATCTTCCTGCTGTCGCACGCCATGAACATATCCTATTCTGTCTACAATAACACAGTTGTCTATGACCTCAGGGATGTTGCACTATACAAGGATGAGACAGACTATGTGTTCATATTTGCGGTGGAGACAAAATGAGCAAGGCTATGTCATCATTCATCTGGATGATCCTCCTGCTCATCATCACCCCTGTCTGCTTTTCGCAGTCTGATGGAGAAGGCAATGGTACAGATTACCCAGAAGACTGGGACACAGCAGCGATAATGGGAAACATCGGCGGAGCCAATACCTACCTCCAGCAGAAGGGATTCGATGTATCCATATCCGGATGCACGGACTGTGAGATAACAGGAGGGAACACGCTAATCATCTCATCAGGAAAAGCGAGCATAAACGGGAACCCTGTCTCTGCACCAGGCCCCATATCCTGCAGCCCTGACTCATGCACATTCGACGGCTCGTCAATAGGGAATATGAAGGGCGCCAGAGGAACACAGCAGGACGGCACCCTTTCCTTAGACTATGCGCGCATGGGAAACACTGAGATATACAATCTTGATGATGTCACCCAGAATCCTGATGGAACAATCCACGGATCATCCCTCGGAGGCTCTATGATACTCGGTGAAACCACTCTCCAAATACCATCTGACGCAGAAGTGATAGTCACAGAAGACAGGATGGGGGCCGACATCCCTGAAGGGAAATCACTGCAGAGCTGCGTATCCATGACTGACTGCACAGACTTTCTTTCTGAAGGACAACTGCTGTTCACCATATCATCTGAAGGTGATTATGTAGCATTCGGGGGAGGCAGCATAGCAAATGACCTCTTCAGATTCGAGCTCTTCGAGGAAGACCGCAGCTATCTCATTGACACATCAGGCAGGACAAGCGGGGCAGGTGTAACAGGAGATATCACCATATCCCATGAAGTGATGCTTGGAGATGGATTCATCTTCTCACAAGGAGAAGGCAAGGTTATCTTCAAAGAGACCCCGAGCGAGGGGACTTCTTCCCTGTCACAGCTGGTCGAAGATACAGGTCTTCAGGCAGGCAACAAGATTGTCGCAGGACTTCCCCCTGAATTCAGGATAGCAGCCCAACAGTATTCTACAGGTGTATTGCACGATAGCCCTTCATCTGAGGATACTGAAAGCGATCTGGAATCCCCTATCAGCCCTAATCTTGATGAGGACAAAGTAAGAGATGCATTCTACAAAGCACTGCAGAAAGAGCTGCTCGATATGCCTGAAATAAAGGGATTAAAAGAATCTTTTCTTGACAAAATTGAGCCTATCAAGATAAGTGTAGAAGAGATGTGGGCCGGGGATATCGGTCAGAAAGCGCTTGCAGGGTTCATAGCCACACCATACCTGCTCGGAAGCCTTTACCTCGGAGAAGAGCTCAATACAGGTGAGGCTGAATTCCTTGGCACAGCACATTCAGCCAATGTAAAACGCGTCCAGGATGGCATAGCCTTCACGATAAAAGGCCGTGAGTTGCCGGGAAAGACAATGGATTTCGATACAATCCTCAGCTGGAATGTAGCATACATGACATCCGGCCATTTCTCAGGGCAGTTGGTGATAAACACAGACATCGGGCCGGTCACAGTGGGATACAATTCCAACAACAACCAGATAATCAGCTCACTGAAAACACAAATAATGGGGGCAGATTCCCTATTGTCAGTAAGCTATTCAGAAGTCAGCAATAAGATGACCCAGCAGATGGACAACATGTGGATAGGGCAATACCAGATGAACCATGACAGATTCGGCGCCTATATCCGCGCAGCGATCCGTGAAGGCGATCCTGGGCTCGTATTCGGCATCGTGATACCACTCGGCGGCAGACCGAGCGGCATGCCCATGGAGCCTATGGGGATGAATCCCATGCAGCAGACGCTCGGAGGAGGATCAGGTCTGCAACCCCAGAGCGGCGGATCTCTCTTAAAATGAATGCACAGCACCATCTTGGGATGAACATAATAATTACATCTGCATCACTTTTCATTCTTGACAGTCTCGGCATGATTGATTTCTGGTCACTCAATATACTGCATCTAGTCATAGCTGTCTATGTGTTCAGCAACCTACCTGACATAGACAATGCCAACTCAAAGATGAGCTACACTTTCTTCCTTTTCTACATTATTTTCTTCATGCTCGGCCTCTCTGATCACAAGTCAAATCCGCTGCTGAGCATAGGAAAGATGATGCTTGCAATGCTCATGGGATGGTATCATGTGATGGTCATGGAGAAAGGGAGAAAACACAGGAAATTCCCACACACTTTCACATTCGGCATACTGGCCTCTCTTATCTTGTGGTTGTATACATCGCTTCCCATCGCATTGACAGGATTCTTCTGCTTCTTCCTGCACCTGCTGTTCGACAGGCATGTCAGTGCAGCATTAAGGAATGATATGCATATGTGGCTGAGAAAATGAAGAAGGGGTTCTTGTTCATCTATACTTGTGCATATTGAGATATGATTTTATCAGGCGTGCAAGAGTGTTGACGTCATCCACAAGGCTTCCTGTGAACTTGTCAGTGTATATCTTATAGATGAACTTGTCGAAAATGGTCCTGATGAAATAATATATTGCCTTAGATTCCCACCTGTTCTCATAATCAGTCTCCAGATACCCTGTGAAAGCGAACTCGACCTCGCCCTGATTGAGCCTGACCTTGACGCCGTCACGCTCCACCTCGACCTCCTTGACATTCGACATGGCGCATTCTATCTTGATAATATGCCTCGCATAATCAGTTATCTTCTTCCAGGGATAGAACTGCCACCAGATATGCTTGCCTGAAGGGGTCACCTGCTCAGAATTGGCCTTCTCGAACTTATCATAGTTCTTCTCCTCAAGCCAGGAATCCACAAGATTATAAAGCTCAGACATGTTGAAGAGGCCCTCATACCTCAGCTTCATCTTGTCGACAATAATCCTAAGCTCTACCATCCTGACCTCTTTTCTCGGCTCACCATCTTGTTATGTAGATGTTCGATGATGCCTCCATATTTAAAAATTTCTTTATTTCGCCATGCAGCTTGAGCATGATGTAGTATATATAATCCCCCCAGATGGTATCAATCTCTTTCTTGACAATGAACTCATTATAGAAATTCCTGACCTTCTCCATGAACTTTGAGGTCTCAAAAGCGCTCTTCCAGTCAAGCTCAAGGACACACCACATCTCAATCCTGATCCTCCCTTTCTGCATCTTGACCTTCCTGCCGTCCTTGATGACCTCGACATCCTGCATATCCCAGGCCTTGAACTGGACATGGATCTCAAAAGCGACATAGGTATCCATCCTGCGTCTTCCGAAAGCATGGTAATCCTCCTCTACACCTTTCGGGGTGGGCACCTTGTGCTTATACTTCTTCTCTTGATAAGCATATTGGTTCTCTTCCAGCCAGCTCTGTATGAGCTGTATCATGCCGGCAAGGTCAAATAGGCCTTTGTACCAGATGACATTCGGCCTGTTGACATGGCCCAGGTATCTCCAGTCTATCCTCTGTGACATGGAGAAGATTATTTAAATATGGATTTATAAAGGTATCGGTGGGGAAGAAGAGAGATTAAAAACAAAATAAGAATCTCAGTAAGAGATCATTATCTCCACATCCTTGCCGAAAAAGGCTTTCAGGTTCTCAAAGATAGGCTCCTTCAGGAAGACCCTCTTCGGGATGACAGCGCCAGCAAGATGCTTCTCAAATTCCTCAATAGAAGACTTATGCGTCGTGCCCAGGCTTCCGTCATCCCTTATCTCAGCCTTGGTTATCTCCTTCTCCTCATGATCTATGTCATGGATGATGAAGGCAACCCTGTCGAGCAGGATGACCTCTCCATAACGGCTGCCGTGCTTCACCCTTATCCTGGCACGCTCAAGCTCAAGGCCCCTCCTCCTCTGCATGTGCTCGACCAGGAACTTGATCAGATCAGAAGAGGTCTTGCGGACATTCTCTACCTCTGCCTTTGTCAGCTTTCCGGCATCATAGTCCTTCTTGGCCTTCTCCACATTCTTGAGCATCCTCAAATACTTCTCCGGGACTTTGCCTGTATGCACAAGCTCATCCTCAAACACCCTGACAGCGTCGATATCCTTGACCTTCTCAATGTGCTCCATCTTCAGGATGTCCCTGATTATCGTGACACAGCTCTCATAGATGTGGACCATGGATTCCTCTTCCTTTATCTTCTCGATCTGGGTGAAGAGACGCCTTATCCTCTTGAGATATTTCTGGGCAGATTCAAGCAGCTCGTCGACCTCCTTGCCGGTGATCTCTTTCACTTCCCCATGCTCAATATCCTTGTAGTATTTCCTGATCTTCTTCAGGATCTCGATATATTGGGGCTCGAGAAGCTTCTCCTTCTTCACAAAGATATCCTCGAGCAGCTGGATGGTCTCATTAGGTGTCGGCGGGGGAAGCCCGAAAAGCATGATAGCAGCCTGGGTCGGAGTCAGGGTGGCCCAGTATATATCAGCCTCGACAATCTCCTTCAGCCTGAACTTAATCCTCGAGATCATCTGCTCGCCTGTTGCCATGAACATGTCGATGGCCTCGCTGCTCGGCTTGATCTTGCCCATCTTGAGCAGCTGTTTCCAGGGCATGAACATGCCCCTGTCATACAACGGAACACCATCCCTCAGCACAGTGAAGATGACAGGATTGGCCTCCTTGATTGAATCCCAGAAATCAGTCAGTATATATACCTGGATATTGAGCTTGTTCTTGATGCCGGTTATCTCGCCAGCCTCAATGCCCATCCCGATTATTATTGCGCGCAGCTTGTCCTTGAGCTCTGCCCTTGTCATGCGCTTAACATCTGTATCATCAATTATGATGGCGACATCGATGTCAGACTTGGGCGTGGCCTGGCCCCTTGTCAGGGAGCCGAAGAGGACATAAGAGACGATGTATTTCTCGAACTTCTTCAAGACCATTGTCCTGTGTATCTCAGCAATCTTTATCGCAGCGAGCATGCCCTTGTCGAATACAGGCGCAGAGATGGCCATCAGGGAAAGGAGATCATACTTCGCATCATAGCAGCTCTGCCAGAGCTCACTTGTTATGAGGACCTGGGGCACAAGATTCTTGTCGATATCCTGCGCTATCTTGTCGATTATGGTAGAAAGCTTTGACTTCAGCTCACCCTTTGACATCTTCTTCGAATCAGAATCATCAACAAGGACCATCAGGCTGACCTGATCCTTGTTATAATCCTTTGGCTGAGGCTGTCCGGGCTGCATCTTTGGGGGAGGCAGGAGCGAGATGCCAAGGACATATTTATCAAACTTCTCAAGAACCTGTTTCTGGAACTTCTCCATCTTGTCCTTCAGCTCCTTAAGCTTCTCCTGGGTCTCCTTAGGAAGATCCTTCAGGTTAGGGATCTGTGGAGGGGGGTTTTGTGTATTGTCTGCATCCTTCTGATTATCATCTTTCTTTGCCATACTATCACCTGCAAAAGTCAATACACCCATACCTATTTTTAAACTATTTAAATAAATGTGTGCTAAATGGGCAGATTGTGGGACAAAATAATCATACTGATTTTTTCTATATGACTTTTATGTCACACATGAGGGTCCTTAAGTTTGAGCTTATTTTTATTCAGGAAAGACATAATCACTCCAGGATGATTAAATTATCTCAATATATAAAAATCGACGAAAAGTTTATATGGAAGTGAGAATATGGAAATGCCATACACAACAATTGATGGAAAGGTGACTCAAATGGGTGATATTGACTTTACAGACATACCTTCTGCATATAAACATATCAAGCATGTACACTCAAAGAAATACGAAGAAGGGCTCCAGAAAAAATACCTCAACCTTGAACAGGAAGTCAGGAAAGAGCTGGAAGGAGGCATACCCGCACCTGAAAAAAGAGAAGCGCATGTAAGAGGCTTCATGAAAAAATATTTCGGGAAGATGCTCAGCACTGACTTCGACAAGGCAGACGAGGACATGATAGACAACCTCTACAACAGCTCCATCGTGAATGCAGTCAATGCCATCACGAATGCAGACATCCAAGACATAAGACAGGCATACCAGGTCATCAAGGATATGGATCAAAACCAGTTCAGCAAATTCGTCAATCTACTGCCGCAAGCAGTCCAGGGAGAGCATCTCAGCAAGAAAAGGAAGAATGTCTGGCACAAATTCTACACAGCACATGAAGCGAAAGACATCGACAGGTATGATGCACAGAAGCTGCTGTATGACCACTGGGAAAAGGATGCTGTCACTCCCGGATTCAAGGAGAACTATAATGGGGATCTGAAGGCTCAGAACATCGAAGCGCTGGTGTCTGCCAGCCTTAACTATGAGCATACACTTGCGGCCCACGGCAAGAAAGGCAGGAGAGAGCTCCAGTACGACAAGGCTGCCTGATCCCTCATCCTATTTCTTATCTTATTATCTTATTCGCGACAAGGTTGATATATATCCTCGAGAAGCTGAAGAGCGGCAGGAAGAAGACAAGGCCTGCTATCAGCCACATCACAGGATGAGCCATGCTTGTCAGGAGCAGGATGAAATCAGCGATCAGGAACAAAAAGACAAGCAGAAGATACATCGGGAAGAAGACATTGATATCCCTGAAAGGCAGCACAAAAGCTTTCCTTACAAAACCATTATGCATCAGGATCGAGTACGAGATCGGCGCGAGGTAAGTGATGACCAATGCGAAAAGGAAAGCGAAGACAATAACGATGATCTGGATGAGCTTCGGCGTGATGACAAAAGCCTTAAGATAAGAAAGCCTGACAGTCACTGCAAAGACAATTGTCATGGAAGAGAACCATAGAAGATTTATGGCAAAGAATCTCCCTAAATACCTCCAGAAACCCAGCTTCTCATTTTCAATCTGTTTAGTGAGGTACCAATTGATGCCCTGGAACAACGAATACAGCAGATAGACTGCGCAGACAAGCACGAAGAAATACATGAAAAGCCTTGTGCGATGCTGGAAAAATACAACCTGGCCCACTTCAGTGAACTGGCCCGGATTGAACAGGAAATCCATGCCCATGCCTATCTTGGCCATCATGTCGAACAGTATGATCATCTCATTGATGATCCTGTTAACTATCTCAGAGCCGAAGAATCCCAGGAAGAATAACATGACAAAATCCAGGATGACCATTGTCAGGAAAAGCTTCAGGTTCTTTCTCACAATATGCAAAGCCTTCTTTGCCTCCCTGATGACAAGAAACTCCCTCATGTTAGCTGATCTCAGCATGTTGCAGTGGTCCCGTCGACAACCCTGACTTTTATGACAGGGGATATCTGTGTGTGGCCGGCATTGTCAGATGCCTTGATAGTGAACTGCTTGAATGCCTCATTCCCTGAAGCCAATGTGATTGATGCTGCCGGTATCATGCAGGAATAAGTCGCCCCGCCTGTGTTCGAGCATGACTGGAGATCATTAGATCCTTCCAGCAGCTTGACATTGGACAGGTCGCCATCAGTGTCTGTGACATCAATCTCGGCGCGCACATTAGAAGCTGCAGAAACCACACAGGTCACTGAAGTCGCGTCATATGAATTGGAGCCGATATACAGGGTCGGGCTGTTCGTGAACTGGGGCGCGTTCCCTCCTGTCCCTGTGCCGCTGCAAGCATTAGTGGTGGCAACACCTGCGCAGCAGTACTTGGTGCTCACATCACCTGCCTGTATGTCCATACCATCAATATCACCATCCTTATCACAATCGCAGGCACGGGTGTTCTTCCCTTCCTGGCAGGCAGGAGATGCCTCGCATCTTGTGCGGTACTGACCCTGCGGCGCGCTGGAGTGCTCATAGCAGAACTGCTTTGATGTCCCATCACAATCATCGACATCTGTCATGCCACTGTTGCCATTGCAGTCACAGCGCTGGGTATTCGGGGTGTATCCTGTAAGATCACATCTGTTTGAACCTGCTCCTCCGGCAACGCACCTGACCTGCAGAGGCACTGTATGCTGCTGCTTGGCACCGCGATATGATGATATGATCCTGTTCCCATCGCTGGTCTCCTCATAAAGGGTCATTACAGCATTCCAAGGCCTTGGAGTGGCGTCATTGCATGTGCTTGTCGTCGAGCCAGTCGAAGTGCAGGCGATGACCATCTCGCCTGAGGTCGGGTCTGTAGAGAACCTTATCTCGACATTGGCGCATTTTAGGGTCCTTGTCTGGGCATTCCAGCCAGAGCTTCCTGTCTCGCATACAGCCGGGGTCGAGCCCATTGGTGTGAAGACACCGCTGTTCATGGTGCCGAACAGGTATTTCCATACAGAGCTGTCATATGTGAATTTGAGGACGCCGTTCTGGTTGTTGTTCTTCACAGGATCGATGATATTGAAATTGGAGTTCTGCATCACTGTGCATGTGCTCTGCGGGCCAGCAACCTCAAACATCCACTGTTCAACCTTGAACTCAGGTCCGGGCTTAGTCAGCTCATGCAGGCCTTCATAAGCTAGGACATAAGATGATGGTGCAGAAGCCCTCTGTGTCCCGTCTCCGAGAGAAGCCCCGTTCTGGTTCCTCACATCGACCTCGAGCCAGTACTGCCTGAAATCATCTCCGGGGTAATCTATTATTATCCTTGAGTTTATATTGAGGGCATCATCCAGCCCATACATGCTCTGGACAGCTGACGGCGGAACCTCGAACCTCGCAGAGCCGTTCGCATCATTCGCAGACGGACACTGGTAAGATGCGGTGCCGATGTCAAAGCTGCACTCAGCAGGCGAATCGCCTATCTCAGATATCTCCTGTTCAACGAATCCAGTTTCCCAGTCGCCACGGCTTGTGGAGTCTGTAGATGTACGGTATTCATATTCAACCCTTACCTTGTCATAGCGCACTTGGTTTCTTGGCTCAGTCGATATATCGACGAACTTCTCGACATTCAGCACCTGGCTGTCTGTCAGCCCACCATTGCCGAAGAAAGATGTCACTTCAACCTCCTTCTCACCTGACCTGAAAGCGCAGTCACAATAACCCCCTTCGAAATCAGGGCACTCATCGCTCGAGGAGCAAATGAGCTTCACATGATACCTCAGCTCGTCAGCGCCAGGCAGGATGAAAAGGCCAACATGATATATGTGGCTTGCGTAGCCTGAAATCGGGTCATAGGTCATGAACCTCCTGGTCGCAGGGAACACAGCAACAGTCGGATTGAGCGGTATCTCGACAGCAGAGTCGACAATCCCCTCCCAGTCGATGTCCCAGTCACCTGTGAAGGCAGCCACGCACACAGCATGCACGAGCTTCTTCTCGACAAATATAGCCTTTACCAGGTTGGTGTCACCATACCTGCCCTGGATACCCTGCCTAACCTCAGCACCTGCGTTCCCGATGAACTGGAGCATGCCAAGGCCTCCCTCATAAGACTGGCCCAGGCCGTAATTAGGCCTCTCTGTGATGCAGGCAATAGAATAGTATATGAGATCGCAAATGTAAGTCGATATCGCAGCCTGGCAGATCCCTGAGCTTCCATCACCAGTGTAAAGGATCTGCTGGAAGCAGTTCATTATGACCTGAAGGATTCTCCTGTAATGCCCAAGATAAGAGGTTATGCCCGACAGGCAGACACATTGTATTGTCCTGAGAAGGCCTGAGGTCGGGTCAACCACATACTTCCTCATGGTGGTCTGGCCAGTGCACACCTGCCTCACAATCGATTCAGGGACCTTCTTCTCGACGCCCCCTGTGGTGCCGGTCTGCTGGGTCTGGCCTGAACCGAGTATAGTTATCACCATGTCAGAAGTCGTGGTATACTTCGGCCACGAATTGCTCGTATACTTAAGCTTCCCCTCGGCATACTGGTCGCAGACAGTGCTTGTTATTGGTATCTCTCCGACAATCGCGACATCATCACTCTCATCAATCTTATTGCCTTCACTGTTCAGAACAACCCTCTTCTCTGTCTTCGCAGTATAAGCTTTCCAGCTCGGGCCTGTCGCAGTCTCGGTCTTCTTCATGACGAACAGCTGATCCTCTATGGTGATCCGGACCTCGCTGCCCTCTTCACCGCCCTTGCACAGCTTGAAATCAGCCAGGTACCTGAAAAGGGATTTCCAGCCACCGCACTCCTGCTTCTGTGCTTCCTCATTGAAGCCTTTGGTATAATAATTCTTGGACTGGTTCGCAGGAGCGTTTGCAGCAGCCAGGCACTGTGATTCCTTGAACTCATCCATGCCCCAGCATCCTGAGCTCCACTCCATTATGTACTCGTCATCACAGCAATCAGGGTCAGCCTCTCCCTGAGGCAGGACACGCCTGACCTTGCAGTGATCCTGGAGCTTCTGCTCCTGCTGGTAATACTTGTATGTCTCCAGATAGTTGACCCCTTCGCAATGGGACAGCTTCCTCTCTTTCGATGCAGATGAACCTTTATTTTCTGATGAAGACGAGCCTGTCCCATCATTGTTCTTCTCCCTGATGTAAGCCTCGAAAGACGGCACAGGAGGACATGAGACACGGTCACAGACCCAGTGGAGGGCATCCCAGACGCTAAGTGTGGAAAGCTTTGCCTTATAGCACTGTGTGCACTTGTCGTCGTCAGCCCCGTTCTTCTGGCAGACGATATTATCCTTTGTGCTCCGGCCGCAATAGCAGTCCTGGAAACCTGCACCCTTGCATTCGAATATCTCAAGCACCTTCTTGACCAGCCAGGCAGCCCAGAGCCCGATGCAGGCAACGATGGTGTATTGAGTTATTTTCCTGATGGGTTCATATATAGCATCAATCGCCTCAATAGTCTGATTAAGAGCATGTATGGACCAATTAAGGAACTCCTCGGGGATAACACCTGGGTCAATCCTCGGCTCTATCATGAGCTCGACATTCCAGCACTGCTTCTGGGGCCTGCTGTATGTCCTTGTCGGATCCCAGGAGTCGTTGTTCTGATAGGTGATGGTTATCATCAGGGGCAGCCTGACACAGCCAATCTCCTCAGGGGCGTAACCCCATTCAGTATAAGGAAGATCGAAGCACTCGCCCATCCTGTGATTGCTGATGTTCTCCTCCCTCTGATAATAAGTCCAGTTTGAGCCTGCAGGATTAGGATCATGCTTGAAAGTGAGAGTCACATAGCCGTACTTCCTGTCAGCCGACCACCTGTTGTCATCAATCCTCTGCACCCAGTCGACATCATAGTTCATTGTCAAGTCTTCCTGAGACAGCGGGGGCTCGCTTATATCCACACCGCTAATCCTCGGCTCATTCCCATAACCCTGCCATGAAAGATTCACTGAGAAACCTACCTGGGCCATCCCCTCAAGGATGAGCCTCGGGTTGAGTGAACCAGGTGTTATGTCGCCTACGCGGATATTCCAGTCAGAGCCCTGGCCGCAGAGCGTATAGCGGACATTCGAGCTCTGCACTGCAGTCAGACCGACCCTGTCTATCACTATTATCTTGACATCATTGTCCCAGAACTCGCCTTCATCATTGTATGAACTGCCCTGCCCATACCCTCCTGTGCCGCTGTAGCCGCTGCTGGAATTGTAGACCCTGTCCAGGACGACTTCAATCTCGAAATAGCCTTCAGCGTCAGTATGAGAAACATAATCATAGTCGCCGTCATCCACATCGCATTCCTTCTTTATGATATCCAGAATCCCGCCCGATGTCAGGTGCTGGAGGAGATCAGAGCTGTCGATTATCACCTTACCGTTCACGCAGACAGCAACTGTCGCATTCTCATTCACCTTCCCTCTTATGGTAATCTCAGGTATATACGCTGGAGAGAGGCTCGCCAGGTTGCTCTCGATTATCGTAGGCGGGCTGCTGTCGGCATAGACATCATAAGTGCCTTCCCATGTATTGCCTGTATCATCAGTGGCTATTATCCTGAGGATGTTCGAGCCCTGCTTCATAGGCACTGATTCAGAGAATGGTCCATTGGCCTCGAAAGTGTGTGAAGGGATCCGGACATCACATGTCTCATTTATGGTCTCAGCCTCGTTGGCCACAGAGATCCCGGTCAGAGTCACAGAGACGCTGCCAGATGGCTCGCCGATATTGCATGCATCATCCATCGCCCTTATCTGATATGAATATGTTGCATTGGTGACCTTGACATCAAGGAAATTTGTCTGGGTGGATTCTGCCATGAGGCCAACATCAGACCTGTAGATGAGATATTTCGCCAGATCCTCTGTACCGTTCGGTGCTTCCCATTGGAGAGAGGCTCCCTGGCCTGACTGGATGACCTGAAGAGTCCTTATCTTGCCCGGAGCTAGCGTATCCTGCTCGTCGACAAGCGTGACAAAGGCCTCAATCCGGACATGCTCATTGGAAGATCCCTTTAGATCGAGAGTTGACGAGCCAAGGACCTCAGGGATATCCTCGATACTGATCTTAGGAGCAACAACATCTACCCGGATAGTATAAGTCTTGGAATTCGAGTTCTGATTGGCATCCTTCACCTCAATCTTCAGTGTGTTCTGCGGCTTGGATGTGTCGAGCGTGACCTGCACAGCAAATTCGCCTGAAGCTCCAACCTCAGGGACAAAAGACCGCTGGACATTCTCCACATAGATCTTCACAGAGCTGTAAGGCCTTGTCGAGCCCCTAATAACAATCGTGGCTGTATTGGCAGTCGCAGGCACATCAGCCTCTATAGGCGGCGGAGTCAGGTCAGAGCCTGCAATGAAATTATATACCTGAGAATCTGCGCAGTTGCCCTTCCTGTCGCATGATCTGGCTTTATAATAATATTTGGAATGCTCCTGGAGATTGGAAAGGGATACTGAATGTACCTTCGAGAAAGCAGACTGATAGCTGACAAGGTTCATCAGAGGCCCATCTGAATAATACACTGTCGAGTTCGCATCCTCATCAGTTGTCCAGCCGATGGTCGCTGAATTCAGGCTGATCGATGTGGGGCTGACATTGGTCAGCACAGGAGCAGTGACATCAGGGGCCTGCGTGTGGATTGTCAGGGGATCTGATTTCATCCCCTCATTATCATCTGTATCAACAGCAGAGACCTGATAATTGTAGGCGCGGCCCGGTTCAAGGCCATTCTGGGAGAACTGGGTCTGGGAAGTCTCATGTATCTTTGCACTGTCCCTGTAGACATGATAGCGCGCAAGGTCATCGACAGAGACAGCATCCCACACAATGGTCACAGAATCCTCACCTATTGATGTATTCCTCAGGTTGAGGACCTGGGGAGGGGGAGTGGTGTCCTTTGTCTTGAAACTCTGCGAAGATGATTCGGCCTTATAGCCGCTGGAATTCGTCGAAGCCACCTTGAACTGGTAGGTTGTGTCCTCCTGGAGATTCCTTATCGTGATCTGGTGGTTTATCACCATCTCGGAATTGGATTCATGCTGATCCAGGTTGCCAGGACCATATGCGATCAGGCTGTCAGCCTGCTGGTCAGTACGCCATGTGATTGTGACGCTTGATGTCTGCGGGTCGGCCTTCACATCTGCTATCTGCAGTGCAGATGATATCGGGAGGAGTATTATGAAATAGCATAAGAACAGTGCGACAATGCCGGTCATCCTTTTCATCAGTCCATTCATCTTATCTCAGGCCTCAGGGTCTCATGCAATGTTGCATTTGTTGAGATATAATCTATCAGGTTGTAGATATCTTCGTCATCCTGCGGAGCAGGGACCTGCTCATAGACATGGAACACTATCTCATCCCTGCCGACAAGCTCTTCATACCGCACAGTCCAGTTGGCCATGTAGCCTCCGAGCAATGTGTCCCCGCTGTCCATCAGAAGCACATGTAGGAAATAAGTCCTTCCCTCCTCGAACAGGTCCAGTGTGATGTTCTCGCCGTCCCTTGTGAAGACAGCGTAATCCCCGAAAGTCGAATTATCCTCAATGCTTATGAGCACCTGCTCATCGCTCTTGAGGTCGATAGGCATGCCGATATTCGTAGAGACATGCTTCTTCGCCTTGACGTCCATTGTCTTGAGCTTGTCGATGCTGATGTAGACAATATCATCAGGGCCAAGCTGGACCTCGTTCTCCTGATAGCCCTCCTTCTCAGCGATCAGGAATCCGTTGAGGCAACCGTCAGGCAGGTTTGTCACCAGCCGGTACATGCCTCCATCCTGCTTTGTCTGCCCAAGAGGACAGCCGAACTTAATGCAATTGTAGAAGATGTCGACATCCTTGAGCTCCATATTCGCGATTCCTCCCCCAGGGCCTGGCTGGAGTCCAGTGACACGTATATCGACCTGCCTCTCACCCGGCTCGCATGCAGCCTCTTCTGTGGCGGGTATATCAAATACATTAATGCCGAAATCAGACTTGTCTCCTTCATTGTGGTTTATTGTGACAGGCAGGGCGAACCTGAAATTATATCCTTTCCCATGCAGTGCATCCGGATCATGTATGACAATCTGGACCGGGAAGAGCACATCATACGTGAAGTGGTAGATGTTGATGCAGAGGAACCTGAGATATTTTGCCGGCCCGCTCATGGAGCCTGATTTCAGGATACCCCTGCTGCTAGGCCTCGCATATATATCCATGTCCCATTCAGGCCTGTAGATCACCATGGCATTGAGATCCTTGTACTGGCTTTGCGAGACATTGATCAGGAAATGATTATAGGAGTAGGCATCCCTGGGAAGACCGCTGTCAGGGAAATTCCTGTCATAGAAATCCTGCATCTTGTATTGGCGCAGATCCTCATAGACCTCAACCGGCTCAAGGAAAGGCATATGGTCTGTCTCCCTGAACCTGATCTCAGGAGCCATCGCTGTCATCATATCCTGGACCTCCTGCTTGATATCCCTAAGATCCCACATGAGACTGCCGCACCTGAACTCCATCCCTGTGAAAGGTATCTTGGGATTCATGGCCATGAGGTCTATGGTGATCCTCTCAAGGAACATATCAGACTTCTCAGTGACTGCAATCTCCCTTGCGAGGTCATACATCCTCCTGAGGCTAAGCCCTATCACAGCACGGCTTCTCCCTATATCGACAGAAGATACAGTGCGGTCCTGTGAGTAGACCCTCAGATTGTAATCAGCCTGGAAAGCCACATCTGACCTTCCTATCTTCACATCGATCTCAAGGTCCTGGAGCTGATTGATGCTGAACTCATCCCTGAAATCTTCAAGATTGTCCAGACAGACAGGAAGATTCTGCTTCACATAAGCCTCAAGCTGGGCTGAGATGACCTCAAAAGAGGGTGTCCTGTCCTGTCCCTTGTAAAACCAAAGGGGGACAACCGCCAGCCCTTTCGGGTCAAGCCAGATTGCTGCTTTCCTGTTCCTCCTGACAGATTCAGGGATGTTCAGGTAGCCGCCCTGCTCTCCAATAAGCACAAGGCCGTCCTCAGCCACATCACCCAGACAGGTTTCGATATACCTTGAGATGGGTGTAGTCTTTGTGCTGAAAAAACCTGCTGTGCCAAATATTGTGACCTCTTCCTTCAGATATAAAATCAGGCCAACAGCGAACAAGATGATTATGCCCAGAATGATAAATACAGTTATCTGCCCTCTCACTCCTCTTTTTTTAAAAAGCATGGCTCTTATTTTTATAATATCCTATATAAATTTTATTATATAAATTTTATCTGAAATATCAAGGATTCAATCTGAAATTATCCGGAATCACAAAGAATACAAGAGATTTAATCTGAAATATGGGGTATTCCATCTGAAATATCAAAAAAATTGCATAAAAACCCTAAAATCCAGGTAATGCCAAAGAAAACTATGGTCCTAAAGGAAAATCACTTTTGTTTCTTTCTGATGCTCTTTGTCACTACCCTTGATGATTCATGGTGTTCATGGCTGTTGCGCTTTCTACGATCATCATGAGGTCTTCCATGCATTTTAATGCCCGATATCAGCCTTTGCTTGTGCTTCTCCTTGGGGGTCTCATGAACAGGATGGACAATAGGGCGAACATTAGGGTGAACAACAGGACGAACAGGGAAATTGGATTTAAGTACTAAGGCATAGTAAAAAATTGCCCATGCAAGGAAAATTGATAATACCAGGATGAAGAATCCATCTGCGAAACCAGCCAGATAAGAGATCAAGTGAGGGACCAGGAACCAGAAGATGAGCAGATAGAAAACAAAGATGACAGCATAAGGGACAATTAACCTGTGGAGCCGGATACCTGACGAGAAGGCTTTCCCTATAGATGCACCGAACCTGTGCAGGTTCCTGAGATAATAGAATGAAAGCAGCATGAAATGAAGCATGATGGACAGGATGATGCCCAAGGCTATCATCGGCCCCTTTATCCCTGAGAAATCATATACACTCACTGTCTTCAGCAGGTATAGCAAAGGGAAGAGAATCGGTATGATGAATATCAGCAGCCATGTGAAGCCCAGGCCGAGACCTTTGAGATAATAAACAGGCTCAGAGAATATCTGCTTCAGGGCAGATATAAGTCTATCAAGGAATGCCTGCCTGTGCCCACCTGCATGAGATGTCATCCTGGATGCAAATGTGATCTTAGATGCTGAGGTTATCAGAAGAAATGATATCACAAGAGAATAAATGGCCAGCAGGATACCATACATCACGATCTTTGATGCAACATCCTTTATCTGCTTCTCGATGGAATTTATGAGGGCAATGTTCTGGGAGGAGACAGCCTGGGCAATGTCCACTGTAGCCACTTTCTGCACCATATGGTCTATGGCCTGGCTTGTCGTCGATATGCCAAACCTGAAAAGCGCAAAGAATGCGATGAAGAGAAGGACAACAAACAAGGCCCTGGCAGGATCGATCCTGAATGATCCCAGGAAATCCCCCACAACTCTTTTATGCCTCATGCACCGCTTTTTGGCAAGGGGGTATTTAAATGTTTTTCAAAACCTGCGCAAGAGCATTCAAAAATTTTATTAATCCGAAAGACCGGAGACTAATCATGGGCTTCCAACAGAACCTGAAACAATTGGAACGAGAGCTTTCTGACAGCATGAAACAGAAACCTCAGAAGAGATTCAGTTTCATGAACCATGACAGGAGGATACAGAACGCGTATACATCAGTAAGGAGCTCGCTATGGGAGACTGCAGCAGTCTTCGGGCCGAAGCATGAGAAAAGGATGAAGGAGCTGATCGACCTGGTGCTCGGCATAGATCCTGAAGAGAAAGAGAAAGCGCTTGAGAAGGTGAGGAAAGCCCAGATGATGAGCGCGGATCTCTCCACAGACACTGACTCAGGAGCGCTGAAGCTTCCCAAATTCAACCTGCCGTCAGCTATATGCGATGAGGTGAGGGCGGATCTCGCTGAGATGATGAGCTGCCATGAGAACAGGAATTACAGGAGCGCTGTCATACTCTGCGGGAGAGTGCTTGAGACCTGCCTCTTCAGGAAATATTTTGAAGTGACAGGAAAAGATCTTCTTGTGACATCACCAGGGCTCGGGCTGGGAAAGTTGATTGCGAAGCTTTCTGAGGCAAATTTCAAATTCGATCCAGGACTCTCCCAGCAGGTCCATCTCATAAACCAGGTGAGGATAGGCTCTGTGCACACAAAATCAGATGTGTTCAGGCCGTCTGGCGAGCAGGCTCATGCCATAATGCTTTTCACATTCGATGCTGTCAAAAAGCTATTCTGACCTTAAGCCAAGACCCTGGCAGAATCACCTGGATAAATCCTTCTGACCCCAAGATTTAATAATCACCCCTAAATTCTTGTCAGAATCCCATCCTAAGGAGGTATAACCATGAAAGACGTTTGGCTTACACAAGAACAGATTGCAGGAATCGCAGGCAGCGATATAATACTTGACATGCAAGGATACAGCACAATACTCAGACGCAACCCTTCAAAGCAGACAATCCCCGGAAACATCTATCTGGGGTATGCGCCGCTGGTCTCTGCCGGAGCCCTCGAGGCAGAGACAATAAGAGCTCTCAGAGACAATCCAGAATTCTCAAAGCTTGTCCATACATTGACATTGCATTATGCACAGGATCCAGGAGCATTGCCGGACACACTGATCTCTGTGACATCAGCTTCAGGGCCTAACCTGCGTGAGAGCTCGCTGCTGTCAGACCTGGCGAGCCTGCTGATAATCCCCAACATACAACTCAATCTGGCGGAATCGGCAAACCCAGGAGAGTCAACAGCAGTATACAACTCTGTGAAGCTGATCGTGCAGCCGTACAATCCTGCAAGCCGCTATCATGATGTATTCAAGGCTGCAAGACCTCAGTTCAGGCTCTGGTGACCAGAAAGATTAATATATGATGAAGCACTCTTGATCCATCATGACATGGAAAAAGATTTCTGACTCAGGGGACCTCAAGATCTTCGAGAAGAGCAGCAGCAGGCTGAACATCAGGATAGAGGCGAGGCTGACTGACAGGGGCTGGGAGATATACAAGAATTACAATGACGGCGAGAACAACAAGCTCATAGAGGAGTATGCTGTCGAGAACGAGAAAGAGCTCGACGAGCTCATGGAGAGCCTGAAGAGGGACAGGGACCTGTCCGAGAAGGATATAGACGTGATAAACAGGCTGAAGAAAGCAGAGCACAAGTTCGCATTCAAGAGATTATACAAGGGCAATGACTCCGAGAAATGGAGCATCGTGGTGAACGGGGGCAATGAGAATTTTGTCCTCGTGAAATACGGCGAGAACCTGGTGATAGACCTCCTGCTCCATGAGAAATACAGATTCATAGCAGAGAGGTTCATGGATGAGATATACAAGACACTCATCGACGACGATTCTGCGCTGAAGATAACAGAGAACATCCACTACTTCACAAAATCGACGACAAGGCGGGAAGAACTGCCCAAGAATGTGTATGTCAACAACATCGAGATGACATTCGGGGACCTATAAGAATTCCCTGATGAACTCAGGCTGCTCAACCTGCTGCCTCATGAGATCAAGCCTTCTTTTCAGGACATCGCGCGATTCCGCGAGCTCCTTCCATTCCTTATGGCCGATGCTCCCTATCTTCTGGAATGAATCCACTTCGAACCTGTCGGAATACATGACCTTCTTCCCGAAGTGCTCATGATCCGGGTCAGCCATGATGAAATGAGATTCTGTGTGAGGGGCATATTCCCTTGTGCCGACATACAATAATGTCTGCAGAGTGCCATCCTTGAGCTTCAGGTCGATTATGTCCCCCTCCAAAAGATGCTCCCTTGCTTTCTTCATGGAACAGGAAATTGAGAAAGAGGTATTTAATGTTTTCCGTTGATATCAGTGATTCCCGTTGAAATGCCTGGCATTCGCCCTTGCCTGCCAAGCCGAGTAAGGTATCGCCGTTGTAGTCAAGGCTTCGACATTAAGGTCAAGCTTCTTTGCGATAGTCACATAATCAGGACTGCCTGACATCACACTGGCCACAAGCTGCCTGGTCCTGTTGAGAGTGAGAGTATGATCATATTCAGTCATATAAGCAGCGCTGAGATTCACTATTGCGCAGACCTTATCCCTCCCGAGCAGGCTCACCCCTTCCTCATTTATCCTGACGATAGATGGAGTGCCGCCGACACCATGGTTAAGCTGAGCATCTGAATATGCATTAGCACCAAAGAACATCAAGTCTGATAGACCAAGCTTATTTGTGTCAAGGCCCTGAAGCTTCTTGGCAAAATACAGCTGGGATGCGTCGCTCCCTGATCCTATCGGAAGATTCGAGTCAGTGCTTTCATGAGCTCCGCTCGCACTCACCTGGAACTGCCTTATCTTACTCTTGCTCTTATCATAAGCCACCACAATGATCCCGGTCTGTACAGTATTCATGCAGTCTTCTGCTTCCTTCAGCGCTTTTGACGTCTCGGTCTCAATATACTTCTGCCTTGTTTCGATAATAGGTATGGCTTCTGCCCTGAGCATGATCCTTTCAGATGCATCCTTGGCCACCTGTTCCACAGCATCCTTACGATAATCATGCAACATGCTCTCAATCTGCTTCACATAACTCTCTATGAAGAATTTCTGCCCTGAGCCAGGTTCAGGAAGATTCTCAAGAACCCTTGAAAGGAACTCACCGTTACCTGCTCCATAAAGGACCCCATGGAATGTCTCATGCTCAAATGCACCCACTTTCTGCCACCTGTCAGACTCCCTGAACCCCATCGATACTTTTGCATCTGCCACAACAATCGCTTCCAATCCATTGTGCATAGAGATCCCGACTGTCATTTTAGGAAGGACACCCATCCGGGTTATATAAATATTATGGTGATTAATCACTAATAAGTAGCTAATAGATGATTTAATAAATTATTTACAATAATGAAAATATATTGTGTGATGTCTCAGAAAACTCTTTTACCATAAATGGTCTTGTCAATTGTGTTCATGCATAGGATGTTCATGGCCCATGCCTTTCCTATGCCCTATATTCTCTATATGGATAATCTTCTCTTTCAGGAACTTGTTCATGCTCATCCTGTTCTTCTCAATCATGGTCGAGAAATGCTTGCCTCCCAAGAAATGGGGCATGATGACATAGGTGGCACCGGCATCGTAAAGCTTGACAGCATCATCTATCTGATGGGAGACCACTGTGATTATCACCTTGCTGTTCACCTCTTTCACTTTGCTGATGATGAGAAGATTGGTCTCAGTTATCGGGATGGTTGATATTATCATCTTTGCTGAGGCATAATCAAGCTCGTTGAGAAGCTCTGAATCATTCGCGTCCCCATACCTGCATTCATACCCTTCCTTTGACAGGTTGGTGATGACTTCAGGATCATAATCCACAATAAGGAACCTCTTCTTTATCTTCTTCAATGACTCGAGGATATCAAAGCCGATCCTGTTGTAGCCGAAAAGGATGATGTCATGCTTGTCCTCCCTATGATGCCTGTGCTCGTCAACCTTCTTCCCTTCTCTTTCGAACAATGAAAGATATGGGGAAAGGATCGGATAGATCCTGTTGGAATACAATATCATGTAAGTGGAGCCAGCAAAGGTTATCAGGCCGACAGCTGTGACCAAAGAGAGGATTTCATTGCTCACATGGCCGACAGAGACTCCCATTGTCACGACAATCAATGAGAACTCGCTTATCTGGGCCACAGTCAGGCCTGCAAGGAAGCTGTTCCTCTTAGTATAACCAAGAAGGCCCATCAGGATCATCACAATGATAGGGTTGCCGATAAGCACAAACAAGGAGAGCAGGATGATGATGCCCATGTTCTGGAGAATATTCGAGAAGACCATCTGCGAGCCGATCATGATGAAGAACAGGATGATGAAGAAATCCCTCAGCGGCTTCAGCTTTGAGCTTATCTCAAAATGATAAGGGGACAATGAAAGGGTGATGCCTGCAAGCAGGGCGCCAGCCTCTATCGAGAAGTTCAAGTAATAGAATACAGAGGAGACAGCAAAGCACCAGCTTATAGAGAACAAGAGCAGGAACTCCTGGGATCTCGCGATAATCTTGGTCAATGAAGGCAGGATGTATATCGTCAGGGCAAACAGGACAAGAATGCCGCCGATGCCTTTAAGGACAGTCTCAACAGCCATGGAAGCCAGATCAGTGCCGTTATTCAATGATGAGATGACCAGCAGGACAATGATTGCGATGAAATCCTGGATGATGAGGAATCCTATGGATATCCTGCCGTAAAGGGATTCAAGATCCCTCTTGTCAGACAATAATTTCATGATGACAATCGTGCTGCTGAATGCAAGGGCTATCGAGATATAGAAAGACACTATGTTCGAGAATCCCATCATCTTTGCGATGAAGAAACCTATCGAAGTAGTGAAGAGGACCTGGCCCACTCCTGTGATGAGGGAGATCTTGCCGACCTCCTTAATGACTTTAGGATTTAGATTGATGCCGACAAAGAAAAGCAGGAGTGCAACACCGATATGGGAGAAGGCAGTGAAGGTCTCAACAGAATCAATGATGTTCAGCAGGAAAGGGCCTGCTACAATGCCGCTGATTATGTAACCTATTATGACTGGCTGCTTGAGGATCTTGGCCACGCCAGTGATCAAGATAGTGAGGACCAGGATCTTGCTCAGTTCCACAAAAATCTCAGGATCCATGGCACTGACCTATATCTCACCTTTTTTCATATATCATCCCCCAGCCATTGCATATATAAATATTTCCCTGTGTCAGCTCTGTTCTCCTAGGCAATGTTTAAATAATCCACCTGATATTTTGAGATTATGCCCGTGTAGCATAGCCTGGATAGTGTACAACCCTGCGGAGGTTGTTACCCGGGTTCGAATGGACTCACTGTTGTTCGTAACTTTCGATGACAGAGCCCTCGAAAGTCCCGGCACGGGCGCTTATTCCTATACCCATAAAACCATTCTCCCTGCGTCAGACAGCTTCCAATCCTTTTCAGCATCTGCATCAGTACTTGCATTAGGATCTGCATCACTATCTTTATATATCACATATACTTACTGTACTTACAGTGATTACCCTAATATTTTCAAAGCATGCAAGAGAGAGGATGATGCTCAGGGGCATCTCAGCCAGCGAGATAAGGCTGGCAATAGACAGAGACTCCAAGCAGATCCAAAGGCCTGACAAGATTCTCTACAGCTACAGATATTTCTGTGTTGTTGCGAAGAAGGTAAAGAACACATATTTCATAATAACAATCAAGCCAAGGTGATAAAATGAAACCAATAAAATCCAAAGAATTTCCGGATAATCAGACATCAGGATCCCTGACATGCCCAATATGCAGAAAAGGGAAGCTGACAAAAGGAAAATCAAAGGAATACCTCTATGGGGTGTATCTCGGCGAATATGATGCACAGATATGCACTGTGTGCCATGAGATATTCCTCAACGAAGAATCTGTCAAGAAGATAGAGAAAAAAGCAAAGGAGAAAGGCATCTGGGGATTGGGCAAGAAGACCAAGATAACAAAATCAGGCAATTCAATAGCGATAAGGATATCAAAGGAACTGGCAGACTATCTCAAGCTTGAAGTCGGCAGGGAGGCATTCATACATCCTGAGAATAAAAGGATAATCATTGAGCCATTATGAGATTCAGATGAGGATGACATCAAGATCCTTGATCCTTGAGAAATGCCTGTCACAGGTCATGATAGGGATCTTGTGATTGATGCAGGTTGCTGCAAGGAAGATGTCCAGCTTGCCGGTCGGTTTGCCTTTCATATAAAGTGAAGCTTCCAAGTCTGCACTCTTGATTGCTGTCTCCTTGTCAAAAGGCAGGACTTCAACTGAGTTGATGAATCCCTTGATGAGCTCTTTCTGCTTTATGCAGACGAGAAGCTCATTGACTGTGATGGAGCTGACTGCAAAGGCCTTAGACTCCAGATGATCCCTTATCGCAGCACCTTTCTCTGTACCTGCCAATAATTCGATGACTGCAGAGGTGTCAAGCAGAATCATGATGCCTCCTGAATTCCTTCTCGATATCAGACCTTCTGGCTTTGATCTTTGATTTCAATTCCTTAAGATCAATATCTTTCAGTATGCCGAAGAACCTGTCAGCTGAAGGCGTCCTGCTCTTCGAGATTCTCAGGATGGCCTTGCTGAAGCTCTCATCACCATGCTTCATGCTCTTCAATGCATTGTAAGCCTCTTCAGTTATTGTCAATGATTTTATTGCCATATGTGTACACTTAAGTGTACACTTATATTTATGGTTTTCTATGAAAACTCCTAAATATCAAGGCTTAAAATAGGTTTACAAGGATTTTCCGAAGAACTTTTGGGTTAACTTTAAATATTAGTATATTTTTGTGTATACTCAGATTGTAAAATGAATTATGCGGAATATGTAGGATTGCAGATGGACACACCTCATAGATTCTTCTTTCCCTATTATGATACTTCAACCAGAACCATCTTAACACCTCATACAACAGAATCAATCTACGAGCTTGCACAACATAGTGTGGAATTTCTTAGAGATTTCCTCGGAGCACTGAGAAAAGGATATAAACTAATGAGATTTGACAGCAAAGACCTGGAAACGCATACTTTGGATGAATCATTCAACATATTCAAACAAGCATTGATGGCAAGGATAAGATCACAGCGCGGGAAAGGGGAATACCACAATCCCACATCACCAGAGTGTGAGCTGTTCTATTCAAGCCTTACTGATCTATTGGGGCATGGAGAGAGATTCGGCAAGCTGGAAAGAGAATATGAAAGAGCATCAGGATATCCAATAAATCCTGATCTGATTGTAAAACATCTGATGGATTAGAGAGGTGAAAAGATGGAGGAGAAAAACAACTATTATGGAATCATAGCAATAGTAGCCATAGTGGCTCTTGTCGGGGCATTTGCCTTGTTTTCTGGCAGAGATGTGAAGATAGATACAAGCAATCTTGGTGGAGACTCTGGTGGGAAAGCCATTGCGGTAAGCAAAGACAATATTATCAAGAAACAAATACTGCCAACAACAGGTTGGGTGAAGATTTCAACAAGCGGTCCATACCAATGGTGCAATGAGACTGATGGTGGGAGGGAGCCTTTCTTTGCAGGATTTGCAATCGGCGGATTGAACAGCTATGAAGAATCCAAATATGACTCTTGCATGGGTACATACATATATGAACAGGTTTGTAATTCAAATTATATAGAGACATGGAAGAGAGATTGCAGGGAATACAACTCAAGCCTGACATGCATAATACAGAATGCTTCAGGCTATCCAGCTGGAGCATGCGGAACATATTGAAGAGGTGAACAAATGGAAGAAAAATCAAAAGGAAGTTTTGCGTATCTTGCGATTGTTGCGATAGTTGCGATTGTCGCATTGGTTGTGCTGATAAAAGGAAGTTCTTCTACTGGACAACAATATCATACTTTTCCCATAATTGGAAGTGATATTGCTGGACAACCTATCAAGGATCCTAGTTCAGTGAAGAAAGACATCTGTACCAACTGTGTTAACACTTGTAAGAAAGATACATCAGAAGAAAATCTTGTAGTATGTGCTGAAAAATGTTCAATTTCTTGTCAGAATTTCACTTCTGGACTGTGGGAGGAGATAAAAGAATTATTCAAGTGTCTGATTAGAAACTATGGGGATTATTGGGCTCAGAAAGCATGTTACGATGCGGTTGCAGAGGCCATTTAACTGCATAAATATTTTTTTCATTTTTTATTAAAACTGGCGAATAACCTGTCCTTTAGGGCAGGTTGTAGTCAGTAATCTTTTTTGTTATTTCTTCTGTTTCCCGAACAATCCTGATGTCTTGCCCTTGATTATGCTGTTTTCTGTTGACCTGCTGATGCTCTCTGGCCTAACTGTGATGCATCTATGGCCATTATAGAAATCCTGGGATCAACTGTAAGAATCCGGCCAGGATATTATTGCATTTTCATCATCCCTGAGTGCTAATCAAATTATTTAAATAAGCTTCAGTGCGGGGTGTGTATGGGAGTTTACTTCAAGGAGTCAATGTCCATCTTCATGAAGACATTGCCATTCATATTCATCAGGTTTGCACTCCAGTGTGCATTCCTTCTTGTGTCCCTGATTTACTTTGCGATACTTATCGGTATAACTATCCTGATCGGCAAGATGATGTCAGGGGACAAGCAGACCTTTGTCACAATCATCTTCTGGCTCTTTGCCCTGGGCGGGACATGGACAATGTGGAAGCTCTTCAAGAGCTATGTATATTATCTTGTGAAGTCTGCCCATGTTGCAGTAATCACTGAGATTGTTAGGGAAGGCAAGATGCCGCCTGCAGGGCAGGTGAAGTACGGCATTGCGAAAGTGAAGAAGAGATTCGTGTCCACTTCAGCCATGTTTGTGCTTGACAAGATAATCAATGCAGTCATAAGAGGAATCAACCATGCAGTGAGCATGCTGACAGGATGGATACCCATACCTCAGGTGCAGCAGATAATACGGCTGTTCATGAAGATACTGAATCTCGCTCTCTCCTATATCGATGAGGCCATCATGAGCTACATATACGGGCATGACGAGCTTGATGCGTGGACAGGTGCAAGGGACGGCATAATACTCTATTTCAAGAACTGGAAGCCGATACTCAAGACATCAGCATTTCTTGTGATATTCGGCATGATCCTCTCAGGAGCGATGGTCGTGGTATTCTGGCTTATAGCAATACCTGTTGCAGCCATTCTTCCGGATAAGTTTGCGATACTGGCTTTCATCGGCCTGATGGTATTCGGCTACATAATCAAGGCAGCTACAGTGAATCCTTTCATCCTGATATCCATAATTGTTACATATAATGAGTCGATAAAAGGCTATGAGCCTGATTATGAGACTCAGGCGAAACTTGAGCAGATGGTGCCGAAATTCAGGGAGATAACATCAAAGTCCCAGGGCGGTTCAAGAACAGCAGAGCCCCAGTCAGGCTTCAGATCCGCCCTGTCAGGGAGTCCATTGGGCGGGCTTGTCAGCAATATCGTGGGCTCATTTGAAGGCAATCTGACACCAGAAGAGAAGAAGCAGGTTGACACTCTTGTGCCTTTCATCAAGGATTCCAGGACTAAAGGTTTCAGTGATGATCAGATCAGGGAGTCGATAGCCAAGCAGGGTTACCCCCAGAAAGTCCTGAGCGAAGCATTCAAGAAAGCGTGAAGGAATATCTGACTACATTATAAACTAATTCATCTTTCTTTCCCGAACAATCCTGATGTCCTGCCCTTGATTATGCTGTTTTCTGTTGACCTGCTGATGCTCTTTGATCTCACCCATCGTGATCCATTGTAGAAATGCAAGAAGAACCGTTTCGGGAATGAGCTTAGCTTCTGGACCTGACCCCAAGGGTAGATGTTTGCAACAAGCTTCTTAGAGCCATTGTAGAGCTTGACAACAGGAGAAAGAGGATAATATGCTTCCTCGAAATAAACTCCTTTGATGATGAGCAGAGCCAGGTAAGCGAGCATTATGAGAGAAGTGAAGATGAAGAACAATGGAAAAGGGAATCCGAAGAATAACATGACGACAAGCACTGATGCGCTGAAGGCCCTGCCCAAGCCAAGCATGAATTCACGGATTATCAGCGAAGTTGACTTGTCCTCGACCTTGTCCAGCACAACAGCAAGGAAAAAAGGATAGATAAGGGTCTGCAGGAAGCCAAGCAATGCAGTCGCGATCAGCCATTTCTCCACAGAATCTGCGAAGAACAGATTTATCATAGCAGCAATCAGGAAGATTAGCAGAGGGAAGAAGAACTTCATCCTCTTATTATCCTTATCAGATATCCTTGTCACAATGAAAGTCGCGATGATGCTGATGAAGCCGATGAAAGAGAGATACAATGCATAGCTCATGCTCTCGCTGATGAATGTCAGGGTGTGTATGCTGACTGAGATGTAGATGATCTCCCAGGCTCCCTGCAGGAACTTGAGGCTCCTTATGCCTTTTGATTTCCTGAATGCCTCGCGGAAATCATAGCTGACAAGGAACTCATCAATCCTTGACGCCTTGAAAATTATAAACAGCATCATGAGGGAGCCCAGGATTGTCAGGCTCCGGAAACCCAGATTATCAACAAAGAGACCGCTTATTATCGGGACAAATGTGCTAAGAAAAGCGCCGACAATTATGTAATGGCCTGCTGATGTGGCCCTGTTCATGCTGTGGCTGAAATGGAAATAACGGATATTGTATGATGTCCAGAAGAAGAAGATGAATATACCGAAGAGCGCGTAGAATATGTACAGGAAGACAGGCCTGGGTGGCAGAAGGAATATCAGGAGAGCGATCCATCTTGCAGACAGGCCGAATATCATGAAGCGCTTTGTGTCAAGGAACCTCGAGAAAAAAATCAGGGCAGCAGGTATTGAGTATCCAAGCGCAGCAGCGCTGATGATCTGCAAAGGAGAGAAGTATTGTATCAGATAGACATAGAGCAGACAGAATGAGAGTATCTCAAATGAGGTATAGAGTTTCTGTATAGTGAATATCTGCCTGAGTTCCATTTATAAATGATTTAAAGGTCTATTATAATAAAGTTATCACAGCGCAGAGCCAATGTCTAGTATGGTGATTAAAAAAATTTATATATTAGTATAGATATTACTATATTAATTAAGTCAACAGATGGTAAAGAGGGAGAATATGCAAAACACTAGAACATGCGACAAATGCAAACAGTCAATACCTATGACAGAGATAAAGATGTATCCCAAGGAAGGGGACAGGGTCTGGCTGGTGTGCAAGAAATGCGTCGAGGAGCTGAAAAAGAAGACAGTCCACAAGCCGCTAAAGATGACAGCAGAAGACGAGACGACTCTCAAGCCTGTCGAGAAGAAACATATTCCTGGGAAGATCAAGGAAAACTATGTGTGCAAGAGATGCAAGTTCAATTTCTCCATCGACACTGACAAGCAGAAAGCAAGATGCCCATACTGCGGCAAGGATGATATCTCGCTGATAAGATGAAAAGGATAATAGTATCACTCTTGTTGCTTGCACTGATGGCGGGGTGCACAAAGGATTGCCAGCAAGTATGCTCTGAGATAGGGCCATCTGATTCTGCCCCAGAGATAACATCGCAAGAGCTGCAACAGGGATGGTATTATGGGGCTCTTGACCAGAAGAAACCAGGGACGCCTGACACATGGGTGCATGTCGGCGATGGCACAAGGAGCGCGATGTGGGCCTCTGCATCTGACCAGTGCGACTGCAATTGACAAGATTTATTAATGAAACACCACTAGATGCAATCATGGAATGTCCGCATTGCCACAAGCCTGATTCCGGGGGGATATTGCGTCCTCTCAAGAACTGGAAGAAGCTTGAAGTCTCATGTGCTCACTGCAGGAAAAGCTATTATCTAGACCGGGCATATGTGCAGATTGCCCTTTCCGGAGTACTGCTGTCGACAATGCTTGTCTTTTTCCTGATCGTATCCTTTGCACTCTTTGTCCTTTCGAATGCATCATGGCCTTATGTTCTTGTTGCTGGCGTGCTGCTCTATGCAATCTTCACAATAAGGAACTTCTACAGGATACCAGTGCATAAGGAACAGAAAAAAGGTGAGCAACCATGAGAATGCATCCCATCGCGGTGTTCTTCATCGCGCTAGCTCTAGGAGCAATGAGCATCTATCACATAATCAGGGGTATGATGCTGCTGGGCGTGCTGTTATTCGTCATTGCAGCAGTGCTCCTCGCTTTCACGCTGCCTGAGCCATCTGTCAAGAAGAAAAAGAAGTGAAGACAGCCGAAACACTTAAAAAGAGACGGGCTTCCTGCCTTACATCATATTGTGCATTTTTATCTGAGTTTCTCAGTTGAAATGTGTGATAAAAGAAAACAGAAGGAGTGATTTCCATCAAAATGAGAAGAAAAGAAACAAATGTAGAACAGATACAGAACAGCTTCAGGGATGAGTACATGATGTCCATCAGGCCGAAACATAAGGTCAATTGCTCAAAATGCGGCAAAGAAACAGAAGTGCCTTTCAAGCCCATCAAAGGCAAGCCTGTGTTCTGCAGGGAATGCTACCAAAGATAATCTTTATATAATCCTCTTTCTTAGGACAGGCTGAGGTGATCCCATGGAAACAATCAGTCTGATGCTTTCAATAATAATAGGCATGCTCGCCGCCATTGTCTATAATCTGAGGATGACAGTCCAGATGAATGAGAAGCTCGACAAGCTGCTGAAGCATCAGGGCATATCACTCAAGTGAGAGTATCAGGTTATCATGGGATGCAGACAATGCGGCATTTGTTGCAAGCTGTTCATGATAAATCTTTCTGAGGAAGAGTATAAGTCAGGCAGGTACAGGACACAATTTGAGGAGTTCGGCATTGTCCCAGATTTTGCCGAGGCAGAGATGTGCGGGTGCAATGTCATTGCACAGCAGGAAGACGGGAGCTGCTATTATCTCAAAGATGGGAAGTGCTCAATACATGCTGATCGGCCTGAGGTCTGCAGGAAATTCTTCTGTTCAACTGATGATCCTAGCTATGCGGGGATGAGGGAGAAGATAAGGAAATACAAAATGGAATAGATTTAAATGTCTAATATCCTATATCCTATGATTGACAATGACAAAAATATCGAAGAAAGCAGTCTATATAATCATGATTATAGGTATAATAGCCATATTTTGTTCAGCTATTGATCTATCTAAATTCTTCACAGGTAGAGACATAACAGAATCAGGGATGATTACGATATACAGAGCAGCCGGTCATCCTTGGGGGGAATTCCTAATGTTAGCCCTCGGTCTCCTACTGCTAACATTCTCATTAGTCGGAGGTTGGCCAGTCCTGTTCCCGAAGAAAATCTAGATTCTTGAACCTGCAATATCTGCACTCTTCAGATCGGGTCACCACCAACCCAATATCCTGCCTGCAATTAGTATGGCAAGCAGTGCCATCATGCTCCAGAAGACTATGCGCGGATTGTCAAAGAACATCACCACCACCCCATAAATCTTCCAACTGCCATCACAATAATGAGTATAAGGATTCCCCAGAGCATAAGACCCAAATCATTTGACTTCTTCATCTTCTCACCATGTTCAGGTATATCACATATAAAAATATTGTCATGATGACAGTAAAAGGAAATATTATCCATTGCTTCTGTACAAGGCTGAGGTAATCTGAGAATGAGTTCACAAATGCAACAGAGGTTATCAAGCTAACCAATAATCCGAATATCTTCCGATTCTTTTTGAATTGTTGGATGAATATGTTTTGCATGAAGAAAGATTGGGGATATGGAATAAAAATCTTTTCCAGAAAAAACCGGAGGCTCTTCGAGAGTTCTTGTATCTGCAATACTAGCACTCTTTATCTGTAATATTTCCTGTAAAATCTTAATCTGATCTAAATTCTGTATGAAATTTTTTTTCATGAAGGTTGTCTCGGATACCAATGTCCTGATCTCTGCCACACTGTGGGAGGGTGAATCGCAGAAGATGCTCAGGCTGAGGTCTTTCCAATCCACCACAGGCCTGTGGGATATACATCTTTATATAGGCTGATACCACATATATACCATGAAAAAGTCCAAAGTAAACATGGCAAAATTCACAGGCAATGAGAAGGTAGTCCTGAAGAAAATCATTGAACAGGCCAAGATACCTGACCTGGAAATCGCCAAGAAGATGGGACTTTCGCAGCAATCTATCTTCAAGATAAGACACAAGCTAGAGGACCTGGGTGTAATAAAAGGGTACATGCCCATAATAGATTTCAAGAAGATCGGAATCGAGACATTGGCTGTTGTCGGAGTCAAGCTCACCAGCTATATCTGGGACAAGTATTCAGAGGAGCAGATCTCAGAGAGGATACAGAAGATCCCCCATGTGATAACAGCTTACCGGATCCCAGAGTCAAGGATCTCTCACCTTCTTGTACTCGGATTCAAGAACACTGACCATAAAGACAGATACCTCATGAAGATGCAGAACAAATTCTCAAAAGAAGTCGAGATTGTCCAAGTGTATCCCTTTTCTGTGGACAGGATAATAAAAGAGAGCCATATAGGGCTGCTTGGCACCATCCTTGACCAAAAAGATACTTATGAATTCTTCCTGGATAACTGACAGTGTCATGATGAATTCTAGCTGTTTTATACTACCATAATTAGTTATACCTGTCTCACCTAATATATGTATGGTCATATCACAGGCGAGATGCAAGCACTGCAAGAAGGAAATGACAGGAAAGACAAAACTTATAGGGCTTGCATCTATCTGCCCTTTTTGTGAGAAACCAAGCGAAGAGATAAGCCTAAAAAGAGGTGAGGGTAATTGAGCACATAAGCAATCTTAGGGCAAATTGCCCTAATTTTGCAATATCGAGGTGATCATAATGATGGATCTGGACATAGTGCCGTATGATGAGGATGTGTTCTGGGATTATATCAGAGGATTTGACATAATGGAGGATGAGGAAAATGTGGATAATAGATGCAGATTATATGTATGAAGTCGAAGACAGAGAGGCAGGAAAATGGAAGAAGAGCAGAGAAGCGAATTCGATAGGATGTTTGACAATATCAGCATAGTGAGCAGGAACAGGCTTGAACAGAGAGAGAAACGCTGGTGGTAGTCCCTGAAATATGAAAAAGCGCAAATGATCCGAGTTTTTCTTGGTGAAATACACTAAGCCCTTTCTTATCAAGTCATCAGGAAATTCCTGACCATAATCAATCATAGATGTTCTTCCTATGGCATATCACAGACACAATGTTTTTTCTTCTTTTTCATTTACAGATCCGCCTTTTTTATTCTAGCTCTTGCTTTATCAATAGAGGTTAATGTTTTTCTGCTCAATTTCTGAGTGATTATCCTTATACGTGAGCGCCATTAATATTTATTTGTTCACACGAAAAAACCAGAAGAAATTCACTCCTGCTCAACATCAAGAACATCATAGCGTATGTTCTTTATCTTCCACATGTTCTCAGTGAACCAGATGCTCGGCCTGCAGGACTCGCTGTCGCCTAAAGAAAAATTGACAGACTTTCCATCATTACAAGAGACGGTCCTGGGATGATCGCATGCGACATCAAAGCTGAAGAAATGGAAATAGAATATAGTGTGGTACTTTATGCAAGTCCCGCAACTGAAATCACCAGTTGAAGAAGGCGCGCAAAGGCAGGACTGCCTATTGCATTCTGTGTTTGCAGGAACAAGAAAACCAGCTATCAAGCCAAGAACAACAACAGCAAGTGCAATCAATGAATACAAAAGACTCCTTATCATAGTATGTGAAAACAAGGCTTCTTTTATAAATGTTTCAGAAAGATTTAATATAAATGCCAAATCCCACCCCATAATGGAACCCATCCTGAAAGATGTAGAGAGAAGAAGCTATCAGGGGAGATTCAAGATAGAGATGGATGTGCCAAGCACATCAACACTGACTGATTCTGAAATTGAGAAAACACTGGCGCTTGCAAGCTGGGAAGTGGATCCAGGGATTTATCCAGGAGAAGGAGGGAGAGACATCCTGGTGCCGAGAGCAAATGGGATGGTGCTCCAGATCAGCGGGATAGGATACAGAAGGATGACAGCACATGCAGGACAACTGCATATACCTTCATCAGAATTCCATCCGCCATCAGAAGAGAACTTCATGGACAGCATGACAGGAACATTGATGACAACAAGCTACGCAGTCGGGAACAGTATAGTAAATTCACAGCCAAAGTACAGAGCATTAGGGACATACACACCTGATGAATTAGAAGAGAAAGTCCTGAAGACACAGGAAATATCAAGATCAGCATTCACAAAGATGAGAGTGCCAAGAGTAGAAGCATATGGAAGATTTGAGAACGGCACTGGATTCATGGCAGTCACAGTGCCAGAAGGGAAAAGGCTTGCAGCAGAGATGGTCAATGACCTTCTTGCCAGCTCCAACAACACAGTCCAAGTCGTGATGGACTACTGGTACAGGTCAGCTCCCAAGATATTGATGTTTGTTGTTGCGCTGAGAGAACTCCATGATAAAGGATATGCACACCTCCAAGCTCATCTCTCGAATGTCTACATAAGAGACAGGCCATATGTGGTTGACTGGGCCACGATGAGGCCCATCGGAACAGGACAGCAGGAAGTTCTGCACAGGACAATGGACCTCAAGAAACCAGCAGACAATTATGTTGCAGCGTTGACCTCACTATTCGTTCTGCCAGAAAAATTCCGGGTCAAGTTTGGGATGATAGTGCAAGAAGCAGTCATGGAAGCATACTCGAGAAGCAATAAGGAGATAAAACTGCTTGAAGAAGGAGAGAAAGCTATGCAAGCATTAAGGAAAGACCCTACTGAATTCGAGATAATGGCCCACTGGATGAGAAATGAGCTCAATAGGGATGATGCAAACGAATCCAGAGCAAAGAAGAAAGAAAAGATAGGAAGAAATGACCCGTGCCCGTGCGGATCAGGGGCCAAATTTAAAAAGTGCTGCGGGTAGACAACAATAATGCATATAAACCCTAATCAGTCCGTGACAACATGGAAGGCATTGAAGAGACCATAAAAGAATGCATCAGCGATCCTGAACATTATCCTGATGCAGCTAAAGCCCTGTCAGATCATGTTGCGCCTGGAAATCCCTCACAGCTCCTGCATGCAGCCATGCTCAATGCCATGCAAGCATATAAGGATTCAAGAAGAAGGAATGGCGAGCTTTCTATTGTGCATCCATTGTGTGTAAGCAGGAAACTATCAGAATTCGGGGAAGACATAGGTATAGTCACCGCAGGACTGCTGCATGATCTTCCTGAAGATTTCGGCAAAAGAAATGAGAGAGGATATGCAGTCATGCTTGACAAGGCACTCAAGCAAGCAGCACCGGATGAAAGCAATCAAGTTGCAAGGATATCCGCAATACTTGATTCAGTGTCAAAAAGAGGGGCAGAAGACTATTTCACTTACCTAAGAAGAATGTCCGGGATAAGGGTGAGAAAAAGAGATTTTGAGCATATAAAGAAGATCACAGAAGCACCGATGTCCCTCAAAGGACGCATCGATCCGATTGAATTCTTGCAGGGTGCAGGAACTTTTACAGGACTGATCTCTGGTACAGAAGACAAACTAGGTTATTTCATAGCAGCAGATGATGACAGGGTGGAACGCCAGATAAGATTCTCAGAAGAGATCGGCCTGCATTATCATGGGACTCCATTCTCAAGGATAAACCCATTCATCAGAGAGTGGGGATGGACCGGGGCCACGCTCGGCTATATGCTTCTGACGAACAGAGACGAAGCAGAGGAAGCAAGAAAAGCAAGAGATTTCATCATATCAGAGATCATCAAGCCAGCGCTCAAAATAAAAGCGGTCGATGCAATGCATAACCTATCCACAAATGATGTATTCCCCTACATGCATCAGATGTACAGCACATTCAAAGCATGGGCAGTTGCAAGAGAATTCAAGAGAGTATTCAGACAAATGCATGATGATCCTGGACCCTACCTGGCAGCACTAGTATCAAAAGGAATAGAAAGCTGCCTTAGGACTAGGACAAGGATGAAAAGAGAATTCAAAGCCTTATATATGCTTGAACCATTTTATGCCTTGGCAGCTAAGGCTTATGACCTGAAAGGAGGGTTTGACAGGAAGACAAGGAAAGGCGATGTAGGCCTGCCCTTCTTCCTGGCATGGATAAATGAATGGGATGAAAGAGCTTATGAATATGCAAGATTCATACACAAAACAGGAGAGATACCTGACAATAACTCCATGGACAGAAGAAGAGTATTCGGTGATACGATGGCATTCCATTTCCTTTTCAGCAAGCTGGCAAATGTAGAGCATTACCAACCAGACCTGGCCTATACAAAGAGCCTGACCTCTACTGGTGACATCTTATTGATATGACTGTCATGTCGACAAGGCGAGCATACCGGTTATTGAAGAAACAGCCTTTTCATTCCTTGATGCAAGATCAGACTTCTTGTCCTTATGCATGTGCTTGAAGGAAGCGATCGCGTCGAAGATGCCCTTATTGGTCTCAAGGGATTTGTTGATTATCCTCTTAGCGGTCTCTGTCTTCCACTCGAGTCTCTTCTACTCAAAGAAAAGCAAGGCCTCATTGAGCTTCTCAAATGAGCTGATGACTCCGGCAGCAAGGAGCTCTGCGTTCAATGCATCAATATTCTTGATGAAATGATTGTCTGATTTGGAGAATAGAGGAGGTATCTCATTCAAGGTGTCCTCAAAAGATGACAATGTGAGATAAAGATTTGAGATCTCACGCTTCCTTGCAACACCCTCCTCGACCTTGCTGAGGAGACGGTCAAGGTTCTGCCTGAAGAGGAGCATCGATGACCTCAACCTGTTAGTCTTCTCATTCAGGCTGAGAACATAGATCTCGTCGAGTATGATATCCTGCTTGATCGAGACCAGCTTTGATGTCACGAGAGCAAGAAGCAATAGACCGCAGATAACCTCAGCGATGGCAACAAGCTTAAGCCAGCCGAATGGTATCATGTCACCAAAACCTGTAGTTGTGGCAGTCACAAAGCTGAAGTATATAGAGTCGAATATTGTCCCGGGTATTGACCTGTCCGGGGTGTAGAAAAGATAGCTTGAATCATCATGCAGATAATAAAATGCAATCCCGAAAAGGATGATAATGATTATCCAGAGCAGGAGGATGCGGGTGAAGGTAAGCTTGTCTATCCAGCGAGTGAGGCTCTTCCTCTTCATATCCCTAAACATATTATTGATGTCTGTAAAGTGCATAAAATGAGATCATAAGGTCTTGCTTAAAAATCTGGCGGCTCTGATCATACCTTTTGTGATAATCAATAATATGTGCATCTAACCTGTATATGTGGATCTAACCTGTATAAAACTATCTTATGATATATCATTCATAATCCATATTTAAATGGAGTATAGACCCTTATAAAGACCTCTAGTTTATGGACACAGCCCACTCAATCGAAAGATTTATATATTAGTGGTTCATTTAAGGTAGTTATGGTTGACTTAAGGTCAACTAGATTGGTTTATTGGGGGTTTTTCCCAAAATCAGAGGTGGTATCATGAAAGACCGCAAAAAACTGATCTTAAGCCCACTGGAGATAATCCAGATAGTGGAAGCAAACTTAGCAAAACCAACTTAGGAGGTGAACAAAAATGAATGATTGGGACATCTTTGAACAGATGAAAAGCATGCAAAGAGAGATGGACAGATTGTTCAGCAACTTCTGGGACCGACCTATGCTGGGATATGAGAGAGACATAACAAGGGAAAGATCGATGGTGCCTGCTGAAACAAGGATGCCTGCCTGCCACATGCAGGAGACAGAGACTGGCATTATAGCTGATATAGAACTCCCAGGAGCAAGCAAGGATGAGATCGAGCTGAATGTGACAGACGACATGATCGAGGTTAAAGTCGAGCAGAAAAAAGAAAAGAAAGACAAGCACAGCCACTACATGTCAAGCCAGCAGTTCTACAGACGAATAGGATTTCCCCAGAAAGTGGATTCCAGCAAAGCAAAAGCTAGCTATAGGAACGGCATACTGAGAGTAGAAGCACCGAAGATACAGCTGAAGGGAAGCAAGAGACTGCAGATCGAATAAATCCATTTTTTTTCAAGGTGACGATATGAACAAAGAAAAAGAACATGGAAAGGAACATGGAAAAGAGCATGAAAAGAAGTATGAAAAGGAGCATGAAAAAAAACAAGCGCCGGACCATGCTGAATGCAACCAGAAGATAGGAGAGCTGACACAGGATCTCCAGAGGCTGCAGGCAGAGTTCGAGAACTACAAGAAAAGATGCGACAAGGACAACCAGAGGGAAATAATGAAAGGCCTCGGGGGATTTGTTGCAAAATTGCTGCCTATCATAGACAGTCTTGAGATAGCAAGGAGAGACTCAGATGGGATAAATCTCATCTATGCACAATTATACTCAATGCTGGAGAAGGAAGGGCTGAAGAGAATACCCACAGAGAAATTCAATCCATACATGCATGAAGTCATGATGACAGAGGAGACAGAGAATCCAGACGAGGACCATAAGATAATAGAAGTGTTCCAGACAGGATATATGCTGAGGGACATGATATTAAGGCCAGCAAGAGTCAAGATACGGAAACATGTTCGACCAAACCAGGATCAAGGGCAAACCCAAGATAGATGAAGAGAAAATCAGGATAACAAGAAAAACCCCTGAAAAAGATATGCTCAGGTATGGAGACTATGACTGCCACGGATGCACACACTGCTGCGAATACGGAGGAGGCATAGTGCTGGAGCATGAGATCGAGCCCATGGCAAAGAGGCTCAGGATCACAAAAGAGGAATTCAGGAAAGAATACCTCGACGAGATAGAGAGATTCAACAAGAAAGTGTGGAAGTTCAAGGTCAAGAGCAGGAAAGGACTTCCATTCGGCTCCTGTGTATTCCTGGAAAAGGGATGCAAGATACACGATGTGAAGCCACTGTACTGCAGGATAACGACCTGCGGAAAGCTGGCAAGGAAACAGCTGCTCTGGTTTGACATCAACCATCTTGTAGAGCCGACAGACCCAGAGGCCATAAGGCAATGGGCGCAGTATCTCCAATACGGGGAGCTCATAGAAGGCGGGGAATTGGAAGAATTGGTGCCTGACAAGGAGAGGCTGAAGAAAATACTGAGCTATGAGATATTCAAATAAGATGCATAAGATGAAGGTGATAAGATGAAGATCCAGGTCGAAAGCGAGCAGAAAAGAAAAATATTCCTCAGACCAGACATGATACTCAAATACCTGATAACAGAAAATGACGAGCTCAACACACTGATAATGTGCGGAAATGCCGAGATAGACTTCAGGATGAGCGACCAAGGGCTCTACGAAGCGCTCGGGTCGATAAAAGAATATGACGGGTTCAGGCATCCCAAGCTCACAAAGCTGCTCGAGGTAGCTGAGATCATGCCATTCTCGAAGATGGCCGGGCAGCCCAGGCACATACTCACAGAGGATAAAGTGGAAGAACTGAGGGCAAAAGCCCTCAAGGAAGGTGAATAAAGATGGAAAAGAAGATAAATCTCACAATAAACGAAGGCGAGGCATTCTTTGCCCATGAGCTCAGTGTGAATTTCAACCCGCTCCAGTTCATGCTCGACTTCAAATGCATAACACCAAGGATAGACCCGAGGATGAGGGAGAGCATGCAAATGCACATAAAGCACAATGTCATAATGCTCGACCCATACCACCTCAAGCAGATCCTGCCCATGATGCAGGACTCGCTGCAGAGATATGAGAAGGAATTCGGGAAGATAGAGAAGCCGAAAAGCCTCAAGAAGATGGACAAGAAGCAGACAAAGAAAGAAGATGGCACAATAGAAGCAGTGCCGACATATCTAGGGTGATGAACATGGCAAAAATCATAGGAATAGATCTAGGAACAAGCAACTCAGCAGCAAGCGTACTTGAGGCAGGAAGGCCTAAGATAGTGCCCAGCTCAGAAGGGACAAGCATGTACGGGAAGGCATTCCCGAGCGTAGTGGCATTCACAAAAGACGGGCAGATGCTTGTCGGCGAGCCGGCAAGAAGACAGGCAGTCTCGAATCCGGAAGGCACCATCATGGGAGCAAAGAGGAAAATGGGGACGAGCCACAAGTACAATATCCACGGGAAGCAGCACACACCCCAGCAGATAAGCGCATACATACTGCAGAAGATAAAGAAAGACGCAGAGGAATTCCTGGGAGAGAAAGTGGACAAGGCAGTGATCACAGTCCCGGCCTATTTCGACGATAACCAGAGGCAGGCGACAAAGGATGCAGGAGCGATAGCAGGCTTGGAAGTCGTCAGGATAATCAACGAGCCCACAGCAGCAAGCCTGGCATTCGGCATAGACAAGAAAGAGAAGGACCAGAAGATACTAGTATTCGACCTTGGCGGCGGCACGCTTGATGTGACAGTCATGGAGTTCGGCGACGGGGTCTTCGAGGTCAAGTCGACATCAGGAGACACGCAGCTCGGCGGGCAGGACATGGATGAGGCGATAATAAAATTCATAGTCGATGACTTCAAACAGAAAGAGAGAGCTGACCTGAGCAAGGACACTGTAGCGATGCAGAGGGTGAGAGAGGCAGCAGAGAAGGCAAAGATAGAGCTCAGCACAACACTGGACACAGACATAAACCTGCCATACATCACAGCAGACCAGAGCGGGCCAAAGCACCTTGTGATGAAGATGAACAGGGCAAAGCTCGAGGAGCTGATAGACCCGATAGTCAAGAAATGCAAGGGCCCCCTGGAGCAGGCGCTGAGGGATGCAAAGCTCACAAAGAATGACATAAGCAGGATAATCCTCGTCGGAGGACCGACAAGGATGCCTATAGTCAGGGCATTTGTCGAGAACATAATCGGGAAGCAGGCAGAGAGAGGGGTCGATCCCATGGAGTGCGTAGCGATGGGAGCAGCGATCCAGGGAGGCGTGCTTGCAGGCGAAGTGAAGGATGTTCTATTGCTGGATGTGACCCCGCTTTCGCTCGGGATAGAGACGCTGGGCGGGATATTCACAAAACTGATCGAGAGGAATACCACAATCCCCACAAAGAAGAGCCAGGTATTCAGCACAGCAGCTGACAACCAGCCCGCAGTCACAATCAGGGTGTTCCAGGGAGAGAGGCCAATGGCAAACCACAACAAGCTTCTTGGGCAATTCGACCTTGTGGGCATACCGCCTGCTCCAAGAGGGATACCTCAGATCGAGGTGACATTCGACATCGATGCCAACGGCATAGTCAATGTCAATGCAAAAGACAAAGGGACTGGCAAGGAACAGAAGATAACGATAACAGCCACCCAGAAGCTCAGCGACGAAGAGATTGAGAAGATGAAGAAGGATGCAGAGGCGCATTCGGACGAGGACAAGAAAAGGAAAGAAGAGATAGAGACCATAAACAACGCAGACACTCTTGTCTATTCTACTGAGAAGATGCTTGAAGAGCTGAAAGGAAAGTATGATGAATCAAAGATCAAGGATATAAAGGACAGGATAGCAGAGCTGAAGAAGCTTCTTGAGCCAGAGAAGAAAGATGTCGGAGCGGTCAAATCCAAAGTGGATGAGATCAACAAGATAGTGCAGGAAGCATCTACTGAACTATACAAGCAGGCAGCTGCAGCCCAAGAGGCACAGGCTCAGGCAGGAGCACAGGGGCAGGAAAAGGCAAAAGGCCCAGATGAGAAGACAGTGGATGCAGAATACACAACAGAAGACGACAAGAAGAAATGAAGTGACCTGATGAAAGAGACAGAGACAAAATTCCAGCTTCAGGATCCTGGAGCGATGAGGCAGAAACTGCTGAGCATAGGATTCAAGAGCAAGGGAAGGCATCTCCAGGTCAACAGAAAATTCAATGACAAGGATGACAATTTCGGGCCGCACAAGGGCAGGCTGTTAAGGATAAGGGTGGCGGACAAGTGCACGCTCACATCCAAGGCCGGCAAAAGCGTGGAGAAAAACATAAAGACCCTAGACGAATACGAGACAGAGATATCAGACCCTGAAAAGACTGAAAAGATACTGAACATGCTCGGATTCCACCTGGATGAGGTAATGGAGAAATACCGTGAGGCTTTCCAGAAAAGAGATGTCGAGGTGGTGATAGATGAAGTCCCATTTCTAGGTGCATGGATGGAGATAGAAGGGGATCATGAATCCATAGAGAGGACAGCAGAAGAGCTGGGCCTTGACATGAAAGACGCCATAAGCAGCAGCTACGGGACATTATGGAGAGGATACAAGGAAAAGCACAAGATTGATATAAGGGACTGCACCTTCGGGGAGAACCATGGCCAAAGACTACTATGAGACACTCGGTGTGAGCAAGAAAGCGACCCGTGAAGAGATAAAATCCGCATATAAGAAGCTGGCGAAGAAATACCATCCTGATGTCAGCAAGGAGCCGGATGCGGCTGAGAAGTTCAAGGAGATCAACGAGGCAGCTGCAGTGCTCGGCGATGACCAGAAAAGACAGCAGTATGACCAGTTCGGCACAGCAGACACAAGCGGCTTTGACTTCTCTGGATTCGAGAGCGCGTTCAGGGGATTCGGCGGATTCGACTTCGACTCCATATTCGATTCATTCTTCGGCGGAGGATTCGGAAGAAGAGAAAGAGGGCCGAGAAGAGGATCTGACCTGCTCTATACAATGGAGATCAGCCTGGAAGATGCTTTCAACGGGACAGAGAAGACGATAATCATCCCAAAGACAGAGACCTGCACAAAATGCAACGGCTCAGGAGCAGAATCAGATGCGGACATCGAGACGTGCAACACGTGCAATGGCACAGGGATGGTCAGAAGGACAAGAAGGACCCCATTCGGCATATTCTCAACAAGCTCAGCGTGCGACAGATGCAGAGGGGAAGGCAGGACCATTAAGAGATACTGCCCTGTCTGCGACGGCAATGGAATTGTCAATAAAACCAAGAAGATAAATGTCAAGATACCTCAAGGGATCGACAGCGGGAACAGGCTCAGGGTTGCCGGAGAAGGAGAGGCAGGAGAGAAGGGAGGACCACCAGGCCATCTTTATGTCGAGGTGCATGTCAAGGAGCATAAGCTCTTCGAAAGGAAAGATGATGACCTCTACACAGAAATACCAATAAGCTTTGTCACAGCAGCTCTTGGAGGGGAGACCCATGTCGATTCATTCACTGGAAAAGTCACGATGAAGATACCTGCCGGAACCCAGAGCCACACATTGTTCAAGGTGAAGGATAAGGGTATGCCAAGGCTGCAGAGAGGAGGGCACGGGAACCTTCTCGTGAGAACGATGATACAGACACCTACAAAGCTCACTGTCAAGCAGAAAGAGCTCCTCAAGAAATATGCAGAGGCAGGCGGGGACAAGGTGCAGGAGAAGAAGTTCTTCGACAAGCTCAAGGATGCATTCTCATGATAAGATCAATGATGTTTAATAATATGATAATACTAATAATAAGAATATCAAGAATAATATGATAAGAGCGATAATATTCGACCTTGACGGGGTATACTTTGACAAGGGAAGCGATGATTTCTACATAAACATATCAGAGAAGTTCAATGTGCCACTGGAGAAGGCAAAAGAGGCATTCTTCGGGGAAGAGATGAAGCGGCACAAGAGAGGCGAGACCAGCAAAGAGGAGTATTGGGGCTGGTTCATAAAAGAGCTCTGCATCGACACGACACCAGAAAAGCTGATAGAGATGATGCGCAAGATGTACCATGCGGATGATAAGATAAGGGATCTTGTCAAAGATGTCAGGAGAAAGGGCTTCGAGACGATAGTATGCTCAAATAACTTCCAGGAAAGGGTTGATTTCTTAAGAGATGATTTTGATCTTGGCAGTGTGTTTGACCATATCTATTTCTCATGCGAACAAGGAATGCTGAAACCAGGGCTCATAGATGTGATGCTTAATGAGACAGGATTCAGGCCAGAAGAGATACTGCTGATAGATGACATGGAATACAACTTCAAGGGGTTGGATGAGAAGGGGATAAAATACATGCTTTACCAGGATTTCAGCCAGCTGACTGAATATCTTAAAGAGATAAGCATTTTATAGAAAATATCAAAAAGCATATATACTTCTTAACTATTGTTAATCAAAACCCCAACCCCCAACTATTTTTTCTTTTTTGTCAGATACCAGCAGACATGTGTCCTATCTCGCATTCATTAATCGCTTTTTTTGATGTGGCAGAATTTTTCGGGCAACCTTCCTAATCAATCCATAATAAGTCAATGATTGGAGTGAATCTTATGTTAATCTTTATTTTTTACTATATAGAAATTAACTCTAATATCAACAAAATTTATAAATAGGTATTACTATTATTTAGTAAGAATAAGGCTTCATCCCTAGAAGATGGTGGTTCATCCCAAGCCACTGTAATCTATCGGAAATCTGATGCAAGCCTGACTTAGTCATGCGGAATGATTGATATGTGGAACATGAGAAAAACAAGACTGGAAGAACGGATAAAGGAATTAGAGGCAGAAGCAGCCAGACATGAAACCATGATCGGTGCATCAGCCGAGATAAGGAAAGCCTTGAACGCAGATGATGAACTTATGCCAAGGCTTGATGCAGTCCTTGACATACTCAGGGAATTCTACGGCCAAAACACACAGCTAGGCATAATGCTGATGGATGAGGGAGGCCAGAGACTCAAGCTGATGAACTACAGAGGGGAACATCATCCATCGCTCGACGGGCTTGTCGTAGAGGTCGGAAAGGGCATAAGCGGCGCAGCAGCCCGTGAAAAAAGGACAATCAATGCCCCTGATGTCAGGTCACTGGGGTGGAAGAATATCTACATCGGGCCTGAAAGCACAAGGTCAGAGATGGCGATACCCCTGATCTTCGAGGAGCATGTCTATGGCGTGCTTAATGCAGAGAGGCATGAGACAGATGCATTCACAGAACAAGACGAGGGCATGCTACAGATGATCGCAGATTCCATAGCGCCGGTACTGGCAAACAGCTTCTGGAAGAATTCAAAAAGATATGACTCAATGACCGGAGTCTACAGCTCAGATTACATAAGGACCCTGCTGGCATATACTTCAGGGGACAGACCAGAGAAAGCCACAAAAATACTCGAAAGCAGCCACATTGGCAGCCTGTGCTCATCTGATGAGATCATTGTCGGGATATATGACCTTGATTACCTCAAGACCATAAACGACAGCACAGAGGACCACGCAATAGGGGACCAAAGGCTCACTGCAATCGCGCACATACTCAGGGATGCTGTCGGAGACAAGGGGCTTGTAGCAAGATACGGCGGAGATGAGTTTGTCGTCGTGATGTTCGACACGAATGCAAAGGAGTATGAAGGGATACAGGCGACAATAGACAAGAGGATCAAGAGATGGAATGATGATTATAAGGCAAAGATAGCAGAAGGGAGCGAAGCAGACCTGCTGCCAGACCTCAGCGTATCAAAGGGGTATGTCCAGATCTCAAGATACAATGATGTGACAAGAGGGCTTGAGAAGGCAGACAAGATTCTCTATGAAGAGAAGAACAGGAGAGCGACAGAAGTGGCCCTGATAGAGATACCAGGACTTTCTGACGGAAGATACACGCCCGAGCAGGTATATGATATTGAACAGGAAATCATGAAATCGATCAATGGAGACGGATGGGCGCAGAGATTCGGGTCATTGATACAGGTGGGCATGGTCACAAACCCTGACAAGATAAGGAATAAACTTCAGGGGACCCATGGAAGATTCAGGCTGCCTGATGGTTCGCAGCTGCAAGAGCCGCAATATTTTGAGCTCATCAGAATGAAAAAGAACGGAAATGGCCATGGGCCGAATGGCACATCAGGCTGATCATCCCAATAGCTTTCTCACTTCTTTGTGCACAAATTTCTCCCAACCCCCTGCTTTCTTCATGATGTGTCTTATCTTTGTTGCAGAGAGACCATAGTATCTAGGGAGGTGGATGACTTTAAAGCCTGCTTTCTTAAACAACTTCTTGACCAAGGGGGTGCCGGAATAGACAACATCAAAATGACCGACAATCTTCCTGACATGGGCTGCGTACCTGCTGTCTGACTCGATATCCCTGATAGCCATCAGCCTATAGTTCCTGATCCCCTCTTTCTTCAAGGTGTTATGCACCATACGTCTCCTCAGCCCCGCATGATAAGGATCATGGACCGTGCCAGAGAGCTGGGAGCTCCCTATCACAATCTTGACAAGAGAAAATCTCCTCGACAAATCCTTCACGACCTTGAGGTGCCCCTTATGGAAAGGCTGGAACCTGCCGATGAACAATGCGACACCACTCTTTTTTGACGAATCCATTTTAATCTGGCATCAGTGAAAAACAATGCTGTTTATAAATCTTTTCTAATCTGTTTTGTCGTCGAGAAAATTTATTTTCGTTTGGCATTAGTGACGAATCTCGTCTAGGAAAAAGTTTTTTCAGCAAAGTTTAAATAGTAGTTGGGCTTGGATGCAATCATTGATTATCAATCAAAAAATGAGGTTTATAAACCAAAAAACTGGGGTGAAAAGATGAATAGACTTCTAGTAATGTCAGTTCTGATGCTAACAATAATATCCCTTTCCGGATGCGTCCAGACTCCGAATGAGGGGATTGTCAATGTGACAATCGAGGATTCTGAAGATGCCGGTATGACAACCACGACAGGCGATGCTGTTGCGGATGCTGACGAGGCAGATGCATACGAGAGCGGGGAAGATGAGACAGCAGAGGCCGAAGATGAAGAATCTGAAGCAGAGACCTCCAAGACTGCAAAATACAAGATAGCTGTCACAGAAGGCGAGCTCGTATCACTGAAACCGAAAGCCGTCGATCCAGATGCAGATACCATAAAATACATGTTCTCAAAGCCGCTCGATTCAGAAGGGAAGTGGCAGACAGAGACAGGTGACGCCGGAGAATATTATGTCGATGTCACTGCGACAGACGGCAAGCTCTCAGCCACCCAGACAGTCCTTGTAGTTGTCAATTCGGCAAACAAGGCGCCTGTCATGACAGAGTTAGAGGACATAACAGTGAATATGGGCGAGACTGTGAAGATCAGCCCGAAAGCCACTGACCCTGATGGGGACAAGATAAGCTTCTCATTCAGCGGATGGATGACCAAGCCTTCCTACACCACCCAGAAGGGTGATGAGGGCAAGCACAAGGTCACAGTCACTGCGACAGACGGCACAAGCAGTGTCTCCAAGGACATGTATGTGACAGTCATCAAAGAGAACCACGCGCCTGAGATCACAAGCCTCACTGCAGAGCCAGTGCTGGAGAAAGATACAGTGGTACTGGATGTCGAGGCTGAGGATGAGGACGGCGATGAGGTCTCAATAGTGTTCCCTGAACCATTCAATGATGATGGAGAATGGCAGACCAAAGTGGGAGATGCAGGGACATACAGGGTTGTAGTGACTGCCACAGACGGAGAGAAGAGCGCTTCAAAAGAGGTCATTGTCAAGGTCAATGCCCTGAACAATGCGCCAGTGCTCGAGCCTATCAAGGACATCACAGTCAAGGAAGGAGAGACTGTAACCCTGAATGTCAAGGCATCAGATCCGGACGGGGACAAGGTCACAGTGATCATCTCAGGATGGATGAACACGAACACCAAGAAGACAGGCTATGATGATGCAGGAGAGTACCAGGTCACAATCAAGGCATCAGACGGCCAGGTGGAGACAACACAGACTGTGGAGATAACAGTCCTTGACCAGAATAGGCCGCCGGTCTTTGTAGATATCGTGCAAGGCTAATCTTTTTTTTTTCTTTTCTTTAAAATGTCTAAAAAGGTATTTTTGGGAATATTGATGATTCTGCTGATACCTGCAGTCCTATCCCTGAAATTCACAGTGACAGAAGGAGACCTTTTCAAGCTGAAAGTGACAACATCAGATCCAGACAATGACAGGGTGAGCTTAGTATATTCTGATCCTCTCGATGACAAAGGAGAATGGCAGACAAGTATCGGGGACGCAGGAGACTATAAGATAAAGATAGGGGCGACAGACGGAAAAGATGTAGCGTATGAGACAATAGATCTTGAAGTGGCGAAATATGTCAATTATGAGCCAGAGATAACCACACAGCCCAATTATCATATAGACGAGGGCCAGACACTTGAGCTCAAGGTTGCAGTGAGAGACAAGAACGGAGACAAGATCGACATCACATACTCCGGTTACATGAGTGCAGAGTCTAAATACATAGACTATGATCAGGCAGGGAACTATACATCGTTTATCACAGCAACAGACGGCGTCAATACAGCCAAGGAAGAGATCAATATATTCGTGAACAACATCAACCGGGCACCAGTGATCGCTAACCTTTCCGACATCAAGGTCAGCGAGGGAGACCAAGTCTTGATACAGCTCGATGCATTCGATCCAGACGGGGATGAGCTCCACTTCTGGTACGAAGAGAATGTCACAGGCGCAAACATAACCGACAGAGTGTTCTACTGGACACCGCCGCATTATCTGCTGGACAACAAGCCTCTCAAATTCTATGAGCAAGAGCCAAGCAACACCTACTTCATAACATTCGGTGTGAGCGATGGAGCAGATGAGGCATACCAGCAGGTTGGGATAAGCGTGCAGAACAAGAACCTTGTGCCTGTGCCTGTATCGATACAGCCTGCAGAAAGCCACATCCTGATATGGACAGGAGAGTCAGTCAAGTTCTTTGCGAATGTTACAGACTGGGATGAGGATGAACTGGAGTATACATGGAGCTTCGGGCCGCTCTCCAAGATGACAGGCACACAGGCAATAGAAAAACATTATGCCAAAGCAGGCGACCATGAAGTCAGGCTCGAAGTATCAGATGGCAAGGACAAGATAATCAGGACATGGAAAGTGCATGTTTCAGAACCATACAAGCCTCTTGAGCCAGCATATGTTGAAAGGACATCAAAGACATATGTGCTTTGGTCCTAATTTGTCTGTCTTATCCATTTGTAGTATTATTTCTACTAAAACTCCCACCAACCAACCCCCACCGCTGCACCCAGCTATGCGTCAAGCTATGCTGATTGCAGAAAAATTGCATGAGGTCAGGGCCAGTTCGCAGAGCGAACTGGATATATCAAAATATATCCTATGAAATTTTTACTGATTGTAAAAGGATTAGGACAAAGGATGTATAAGAACCAGAAAAAAATAAGAAGTTATGACCAAAAATGGCGATGCCGCGCAAATGGCAGCCCATTTGATAGGCTATTCAAGTGGGACTTTCGCTCTTGCTTCAGTCCCACGGACTTTGTTAGCAGAAAAAAAGAAACAAAATGGCGATGGCGGGATTCCCAATGATGCATTAATGTTCTGTTGCATCCTTTTGAGCCCGCGACTTCGCAGCAGCTGAGATGTCAGCTGGCACCATCGTGGGTTTCGACCTTTGGTCTCAAGCCCACATAAAAAAGAAAAGAAGTGGCGATGGCGGGATTCTCAATGATGCTAGCATTCTTTGCATCCTTTTGAGCCCGCGACTTCCAGATTTCTGTGCCAATATGATCTATCATCGCTTTCGCTCAACACTCATAATTGACTTATGAGTCTGGCACTCTAACCAGGCTGAGTTACATCGCCACAGCTGTCATAGCAGACAAACAAGGCTTTTATAAAGCTTTTGCCAGAATTGTATATAAAACAAAAATCATATCTGAAGATCCTGCTCCAGAGTCTCTAATTCTGAGTCAAGGTCCATGTTTTCCAGGTCCTCAAGGTCCTTGTCAATATCACTGATATCAGTGTCCACTTCATCAATCTCTCCAGCCTGAGCATCCTGGCCAGTGATCTCATCACCTGCCTGATCACCAGTATCTGGAGCAGGCTTGGAACAGCCGCTTATGAATATCGCAAGCATCAATATCAATGCGACTGGGATTAATATCTTTTTCATTGTATCACCTATCCGCGTTTTAAAGGCAAATCATTTATAAAGGTTGTCAAATGGGGCAGAACAGAGCACAACCCTGCCCTGCATCCATCTGATCAAGCAGTACTGTTTGAATCATCTGTCTCATTGCTATCATCGCTGTCATCTTCGTCTGGGTCTTCGAGGTCCTCGCACTCTCCGTTGTCGCAGAACTTACCTGTTTCGCAGTCTGAGTCTGCGGTGCAAGCGTCATCTTCATCTGCCTCTTCATCATCCATGTCATCAGTCTCATTTTCTCCTGAGTCATCATCTGTCCCATTCACATCATCTGTATCAGCATCGTCTGAATCATCGTCTGTCTCGCTATCCATGTCCTCTGTCCCGTCATCTGCATCCTCCTCTTCATCCTCTGCTTCTACCTTGCCATTCTGGGATTTTATCTCCCTGACAAGCTCTTTAAGGATCTGATGGGCTTCCTTCAAATATCCATGAGACTCTTTCATCAAAGACTGGGCTTCCTTGATCAGATCAGCCGTTTCATCAGCAGTCTTGACCTCATCCCACTTCTCTTTTGCAGCATCATACTTCTCCTGGGCTGCGTCAAGCTTTGCATTGAACTCATCAATCAGCTCCTCTGACCCGCTCATGTCATACCCTTTTTCTGTATACCTCTCAATAACGTCTTCCAGCCTCTTGCCTAGCTGATCAAGCTTTGTTATTATCTGACCTGCCTTCTCATTGGCAAGCTTACCAGCAGCGCGCTTCATGACCTTCTCAGTATTCTGCCAAGCATGCCTTATTGTCTTGGCTGCATCCTGGACATCTTCTGATGTGGCATTGTCGCCTGCTTCTTCTGCTGCATCCTTTGCAGCCTCTATCTCAGCGATCTTATCAGCAATATCATCGAGCATATCCTGCTTCTCATCATCTGAAAGATTCTGGTTGTCTGCAATCTGTGCCTCAAGCCTCTGCAGATTATTCAGGATAACATCAGAAGCCTGCACAAGGTATCTCTGGGCCTGGGCATTGAACTGGTTCCTTGCCTTCTGGCACTCAGGAGTGAGATCTCCCTCGGCATCATCCTGCCTGCAGTCAAGCCACTCCATCCTCTGCTTTGCAAGCAGGGCTTTCTGCTCCTGATAATTGACCCTGATTACTTCCCTCTGCTGCTTAAGATGTATTATCCTCTCTTTCAGGTTCTCATTGACCTCTTTCAGCCTCTCATTCTGCTTCTTGAATCTCTTTACATCCAATAGAGGCCTATCATCTGTATCATTATCATCAGAATCAGCACTGCCATCATCCGAAGCATCATCATCATCGGCCAAATGGCCTGCTCCGGAATTCCCCTGCCTCTCAGCAAACGCAACCGGCATTATACCCAATATCATGATCATTGCCATGAAAACCGCATATGTCTTCTTCATATTGCATTACCTCCAACAATTTTTCTAAATATGATACATAGTTCATGGTGTATAGTGATATTGTTTAAAAAGATGCTTTCAAGAAACTTGTTTTAAAGCTTTATGAGAGCTCCCAAAACTTTACAGAGAAATATTCTATCTTTTATGGCTTGAAATGGCTTAAATATCCCTTCTTGCCAAAAAATAAGCTTTAAATATCAAATATCACACACACTTCTTATGAAACCTTATTTGACTCTGCTTATGATGATGCTTCTAGCCTGCTATGCGCAAGGCGCTACAGTGCATGGCAAGGTCTATAACCTTGATCTTGAACCAGTGGATGCGATTGTGGAGATAAATACGCAGCCAAGGCAGCAGATTGTTGCAGTGAATGGGGACTATTCATTCGATATACCAATCGGGTTTTATACATTGACAGCAAAAGAAATTGAGCAAAATGAGACACTAAGTTCAGTCTATGAGAATCTTTTAGTGATAGATGACGGAGACTATGTGCTTGACCTCATACTATTCCCTGAGTTCGATTTCGACTATGATGACATCGGGACAGACCTTGATGAGATCGCAGCTGAAGAGGGGCCTGACTGGCATTACCTCATACCTGTCCTGATGGCTCTTGTCCTAATGCTTTCGCTCATCTATGTCAAGAGGCTCAAAAGACTGCAGAAGGAGACAGATGAAGCAGACATAGAGCCTGTTGAAGAAAGGATAATGCTGCTTCTCAAGAAAAATGGCGGAAGGATGACACAGAAAGAGATCCGTCGGGAAATACCATTATCTGAGGCCAAGATATCACTTGTCATAGCAGATCTTGAATCGAAAGGAAGACTGAAAAAGATAAAGAAAGGGAGAGGGAACATCATCGCTTTGCAATGAGGGAACTCTTATAGATATCTTCTTTGTATGGCTTTGCTCTCAGGATCTTCGTGCTCATCTTATGTGCAACAAGCTCATATTCAAGATCAAAAGGAACTTTCTGGTCATAACCCAGGCAGATTATGTCGGGCTTTTCTTCCCTTATGCACCTGAACAGATCTGTATTGTCACCGATCATCACCTTGTCTGCAATCTTCAGCTGCTCAACCATGCTCCTCCTCTCTTCTTCAGAATGATCAGGCATTGCACCTTTCAATGCAAAGACATTTGTGTCCCTTGCAACGCACACAATAAGAATATCACCACATGCCTTTGCCTGCTCAAGATAATCCACATGTCCAGGATGCACCTTATCAAATGTGCCGAAAGCCATTACCTTCTTCATTTTGAGGATACACAATATCATAGGAAATATATAAAATAGTCTCTTGACTTAACAATGGTTAATCTTGTCTTTTGGTAGATTTTTGTCACTATATAGTGTCTAATATGGTAAGATTTATAAATGGTGGGCAAACCCCATAACCTATGGACGTTTCTCTCATGAGTAGGGTTAAGGATGCAGTATACCTAAGTATGGAGCACATACACGAAGAAGGATTCGAAGCACTGATACTATCAGGATTCAGCAGCACTGTGGCAACTGAGATGATGAGAAAAGCGTGGATGAATCTCTATCCAAACCAAGAGATGCCACCCGTGCATGTTATAGGCCACACTGGCAATGAATTACTTTATGCTCCCCTGTTCGAGAGAAGACTTGATGCTGAAGAGGAAGAACCATTCTGGATGAATGCCCTCAATGCAAGGAAGAGTCCGCCTAAGAGAGAACTCACGCTTGAAAAGAGGATACCTAAAGTCGAGGGATATATGGATGAGATGCATCCAGAAATCATGGCACTGCGAGGCAGGAATGTCGCTTACGTCGACAAGTTCGCATCATCAGGATTCAAATATGAAGGATTATCAAAAATATTCCCTGCAATAGGATTCCAAGAAATGAAATATGTCTTCTTTGTCTCGCTTGAGAGCACACCTCTTGGGGATGATGTGTCCACAACAAGAGATGATGAAGCGACAAAATACCTGCACGTACTTGTGCCCAGCCTCAAAGGATGGTCGAACAGGATATTTTCTGTTCCAGGGACAATGGAGCAAAGGAAAGCAAGGGTTGTTGCAGATGCATGGATAGAAGCAAAGAAGATGATCACTTACATCGGGATGCCTGTACAAGAACCTTAAAGAAAGATCGCATAATTCTTTAGGCATTAATGGATCTTGCGGCAATGGAAATCCTTGATCTCCTGATTGCATGTTCCCATGCTTGGCATGGACCCTGCGGGAGTCGCACAGCTGCAAAGTCAGCTGGCACCTTATTCAAGTGGGACTTGCACTTTGTTTCAGTCCCACGGATTTCTTAATATGGACCCTGCGGGAGTCGCACCCGCGGCCTCTTCCGTTCTCTGCCGTCTTCAGACCGGCTGCGAGGGAAGCGCTCTACTACTGAGCTAAGGGCCCTTCATTCCTCTGGCACATGACTCAATATGGTCTTTGATGAACTTATATTTAAATGATATATACCCTAAATGCGATAGTTTTAAATAGTTTTTTCATATATCATCATATATCATCATATGAAATAAGAAATGAGCCAACTGAAATATGGGGGTGAAAAAGATGAACAAGAAAATGATGAGGCTTATTGAAGGGTTCGAAACTGACCCTGACACTGAGCAGGATGATGAGTTCATCGAAAGATTCTTCCCAGAAGATACCGGATACTGCAGCTGACCAGTCATTTTTTTCACTAAAACATATAAAAAGCAGATTTTCCCACCATTCCATGGAATCATCCACATATGCCCAGATAGAAGCCCTGTCAGCAGCATATTTTCTCCAGAGAGGCGAAGAAGAGAGGATACCTTCACCCTGCATACTGCTCTCGGCTCTCTCTTATGTGGCAGACACAATGAGACCTGCCAGAGAACTCCAGGGCCAGGCCTATGATGGGATGCCCTTGGACGATTTCCTCAGCATCGCTGATGAGCTCGATGCTGCAAAAAGAGAATTCTCTGAAAATGTAGAACAGATCTTTAGGCAGACCGGGCTGACAAGATTCGAATTCTATGACATCCTGTGCTATGGAGCCAAGACAGGAAAAATCTCAGAAGAGTTCAGATATGGTGGTCATCCGATCTCAAAAGAGCTCCTGATCTTCGAAGCCATGAGAGACCATCTTATATCATTTGGGGACAAGGAATTCAGGCCGAATCTCAGGATAGAAGAGATAGAAGAATAGTTTCTCCTTAAGACAATCCTTCCCTTGATGAAAATCTCCAAAAGGTTTATATATGCCTTCTTCAAGGACCCTTATCATGAAATGCCAAAAATGCGGAAAAGAGAACAGGGAGCACGATAGCTTCTGCAGGAACTGCGGCGAGTCTACAGGAAGGGAAGCCTTCGAATGCGAATGCGGCGCAGATGTCGGGAAGGAAGACAACTACTGCGGGAAATGCGGCATGAAATTCGAAGGTGTCGAGGAAGCCGAGAGCGACGAATAGAATCATCTTCTCTTTTTTATCTCTGCCACAGCCTCAGGTATGGAAAAGAACATATCAGAGGCAATCACGCTGTCCTGATATCTTCCAGCAGCTATCTCCCCAGCAAGACCATTCAGATAAACAGCTGCGCATGCTGCGTCAAAAGGAGAGAGCCCCTTTGCAAGGAACTGGGCGCAGATGCCGGCAAGGCAGTCGCCAAATCCCCCTTTTGTCATGAAAGGAGAACCAGTCTGGTTGACATAGATGTTCTTGGAGTCAGCGACGACATCATCCTTACCTTTGAGTATTATCGTGCCGCCAATCCTCTTTGCAGCATCAGAGACCTTGCTCTTCCTGTCAGCAGTGTCGAACTTAGCATTCATTCCAGTCAAGGCCAGAAACTCATTGAGATGAGGGGTGATGATGAACTTCTTGTCATGCAGAACCCTATGATTACGGCCGATGAACCTTATTGCGTCTGCGTCAATCACCATGGGCTTCCTGAGCCTATTGATGAGCTTCAGCACCATCTTCCTTGTCTCTGGATCCTGCGACAGGCCCGGGCCGATGAGCACAGAATCGCACTCATCTGCAATGCCAAGTATGAAATCAACATCATCTGAGTCAAGGAACCTCTTCTCCCTTGCATAAGCTATCAGGTCAGGAGAATAAGAGGCAGCAATATCGGCGGATCTCCTCGGGGTGACAAGCATGACAAGATCAGCACCAGCGCGATAAGCAGACATGCAGCTGAAGATAGGGCTTCCTGAAAACTGATAAGAGCCTGCGACAACAAGCACAACACCATTCTTCCTCTTATGGGTCCAAGGATCCCTCTTCCTGTAAATATCCTTGAGAATCTGCTCAACCCGCTTTTTGGTGTAGATCATCATATCAAATCAGGGCAATATATTTAAATAGTTAATGGGTTTAGGAAGAGGCATGGGGGCAAGTCTGATAAAGAAGATGATCGGGATAGCTGCAATAACAGCACTGATGGCAAATATGGTGCTGTTTGCTGTGCTGAAATACAGCAATCTCAGATTCTGGCTGATACTTATCATAATAGCAGGCACCAGCCTCGGACTTCTCAAGCTCATAAAGCTTTATGAAAAATGAGCTGCCAAAGAACAATGAGAGAGACCAAAGAACAGAAAAAGAAGAGGATAGCGAAGATTATAATTCTCCTCAGCAAAAATCATGGGAACACGATGCTAGCCAGGCTTTCCCATATGGGTGCATATAAATCCCTCATCAGCACAATACTCAGCGCAAGGGCAAGAGATGAAACAACAGAAGTTCTCGCAAAAGAGCTGTTCAGGAAATACAGGACAATGAAATCTCTGGCAGATGCGCCGCTCCCTCAACTGGAAAAGGATATCAAGAAGAGCGGATTCTACAAGCAGAAAGCCAGACGGATCAAAGAAGTTTCTCAGATAATCCTGACAAAGCACAGAGGAAAAGTTCCAGAGACAATGGAAGAGCTGACTGCGCTTCCCGGAGTGGGCAGGAAGACAGCAGGGTGCGTGCTCGTGTATGCGTTCGGCAAACAGGCGATACCTGTCGACACACATGTGCATAGGATATCAAACAGGCTGGGTCTTGTCGAGACAAAGGCTCCTGAGAAGACAGAGCAGGAGCTCATGAAGCTCGTGCCTAAGAACAGATGGCACCTGGTGAATGACCTCCTGGTCAATCATGGAAAGACAATATGCAATCCAATCACGCCTTCATGCTCAAGATGCGAGATATCAAAACTATGCCCAAGAAAGAAAGTTACGAGGTGGAAATGAATGGCCAAAGCCCTCTATATGGATGATTCATACATGAAGGAATTCGATGCAAAGGTCACTGATGCAGACGGGAAGAACATCGAGCTTGACCAGACAGCGTTCTATCCTGAATCTGGAGGCCAGCCGGCTGACCACGGAAAACTGGTCAAGGAGGGCGTCGAGTACATGGTATTGCACACAAAGAAGGACAAAGGAAGGATTGTCCATGAAGTGGACAGGGAAGGGCTTTCTGTCGGCGATGAAGTGCATGGGGTGATTGACTGGGAAAGGAGATACAGGCTGATGAGGAGCCATACAGCAGCACATGTCGTCTCAGGGATGTTCTCCAAGACAACAGAGGCCAAGATTACAGGCAACCAGCTGGGGCTCGACAAGATCAGGATAGACTTCAATCTCGAGAACTTCGACAGGGAAGTGATAGAATCCCTGATCACAAGATCAAATGAGCTGATACACAAGAACCTTGATATCAAAGCATATGGGATGCCCCGTGAAGAGGTCGAGAAGAATCCAGACATGGTCAAACTGGCTGCAGGACTGCCGCCGGGGATCAAGGTGCTGCGCATCGTCGAGATAGATGGATTCGACAGCCAGCCAGATGGCGGAACGCATGTCAGGAACACATCAGAAGTGGGCGAGCTCGAGATACTGAAGATGGAGAACAAAGGAGCGAGCAACAGAAGGGTTTATATCAGGCTGAAGGAGTAGAATTGAGTGGCACTGGTCACTAGACAGTTGCGAGGAATTCTTTTAAACTGGCTGTGAAGATTTCATTATCACATGATAAGGAACTCATTTGTATTTCTGGACAAGATTGGCCTGACAAAGGAAAAACTCATATGGCAGAGCGGGGTCAGGCACTGGGACGATTTCCTGAGGGCGGGAAGCGTATCAGGGATAGGCAAAGCAAGGAAATTCTATTACAATATGCAGGTCAGGAATGCAGAGAAAGAGCTTGAAAAGGATAACTCATGCTTCTTTGCAGACAGGATGCCCAAATCAGAGATGTGGAGATTATATGAAACTTTCAAGGATGATGCGCTCTTCCTGGATATAGAGACCACAGAACATTATGGAGACATCACAGTGATAGGGATGTATGACGGAAAGGAAAGCAATTTCATGGTGCGCGGATTCAATCTTGACAAAGATAAATTCTATGCCTATCTAGAGCAGTTCAAGCTGATAATAACATATAACGGACTGAGCTTTGACCAGCCAGTCATCGAGAGATATTTCGGCAAGAAATTCACAAAGATACCTCATCTTGACCTGCGGCACGCATGTGCAAGGATAGGATTGGTCGGCGGACTGAAGACAGTTGAAAGAACCCTTGGTATAGATAGAGATGAGGAAGTTGCAAATGTGATGGGAAGCGATGCAATATATCTCTGGAGCATGTGGAAGGCAACAGGAAAAAGAGAATACCTGGACAGGCTGATCAGATACAATGAATATGACATCGTGAACCTCAAGCCAATAGCAGAGCATGTCTGCTCTGAATTGAGCCAAACACTAAATGCCCTAAGCCCACAACATTTATAAAGAGGCCGGGTTGCCACTGCGGAAAAGACGTTCAAGGTGATCATATGCAACCATATCAAAAAACCATAGAAAAATTCTATCCACAAGCATCACCAATGGAAGACTCCCTGGGGGAGATGCAGACAATGCTGTCAGACATGGGATTCAGATCCGGGCAGACCCAGATCATCACATCCCTCTGCAGAGATGATATACTAAACCCATTCCATCAATATGTTGAAAGCCTCTGGAAAGATACAGACGGATCTTTCAGGCTAGGCGGTCTTGTGGGCTTTCCAACAGGGGGCGCGACAGGCATGGGTGCAGCGATGCATCATGCGCCTAACACAAAAGGCCCTGAAAGATATCTCATTTTTGCCGGAGCCCATGTCTCTATAGGACAGAATGGAGTCTTTGGAGACCTGACAAGAAATTATAGAGCGGGGAATACAGGTGCATGCGGGGCAGCACTGAAATTCCTTGGCAGATTAGAAAGCGATCCAGAATACAAACCAACACCCAACAGGGCAGACAGGGAGCAATATTATGCAGAGACAACTCTCCTGAAGAATGCGGCTTCAATATTGGGCCATGAATCCAGGAGCGATAGGGTGCATGCGCTTACCCAGCATTCAGCCAAGCATATTGATAGTGATCTTGACGAGACACTTGCAGCTACTGGGATCACGAAGAATGGAACACCATTTGCACTTATACTGGCAGATTTCCTGCACACACCAGAAGGATTGTTCCTACAGCTCAATAAGGATAGGAGTGTCATCCAGAATGAGAACGGAGTATACAGCTTCAACTAATGCAGCAATCCAATAAATTTATATATCAATTTCTTTAATTTTTCAATTCGGGGTTTTTAAATCATAATTATCCAATAATCAGAGGTGCAAAAATGGATGTATTTGAAAATGTGATGAAATTTCTCGAGAAGATCAGGAAGATAAAAGGCCTGACACCAGAAGAATTCAAGATATTATCAGAGCCCAGGAAAGTGTTCAGGTTCGACATCCCAGTGACCCTTGACAATGGGGAGAAGAAGACCTACCAAGGATACAGGGTGCAGTACAACAATGCAAGAGGCCCGACAAAAGGGGGCATAAGATATCATCCTGATGTGTCACTCGCAGAGGTCAAAGCCCTCGCATTCTGGATGACGCTGAAATGCGCAGTCGTCGACATACCATACGGCGGCGCAAAGGGAGGGGTCATAATAAACCCAAAAGTCCTCTCACAGCAGGAACTGGAAAAAGTCTCGCGCGGATTCATCCAGGCAATCCATGACGAAGTAGGGCCAGACAAGGACATACCAGCACCAGATGTGTATACAAACCCCCAGGTCATGGCGTGGATGCTCGACGAGTTCGAGAAGATAAAAGGAGGCCACTATCCAGCTTTCATAACAGGCAAGCCGCTTGAGCTCGGCGGAAGTGCAGGAAGGATGTTCTCAACATCCCAGGGAGGGGCCTACTGCGTCAGGGAGATGGCAAAAGTCTACAGACTGGAGCCCCACAAGACAAGGATAATAGTGCAGGGCTTCGGCAATGTTGGAAGCTTCATGGTGCAGATACTCGCAGACTGGGGATACACAGTAGTGGGGGTCAGCGATTCAAAGGGCGCCCTCTACAGAAAGGATGGCCTGGATATTGACGCTGTCACAAAGCACAAGCAGGAGAAAGGAAGCTTTGAAGGATTCCCGGACGCACAATATATCACAAATGCAGACCTGCTCGAATCAGAATGCGACATACTGGTCCCGGCAGCGCTTGAAGGTGTCATAACCGCAGAGAACGCAGGCAAGATAAAGGCCAAGTATGTCATCGAGCTTGCAAACGGACCGACAACACCAGAAGCTGATGAGATACTTTTCAAAAAGGGAATATTCCTTGTGCCTGATGTGCTCGCGAATGCCGGTGGTGTGACTGTGAGTTATTTTGAGTGGGTGCAGAACAGGATGGGATATTACTGGGAAGAGGCAGAAGTGCTTGCAAAGCTAGACAGGATCATGATAAGGGCCTTCAAGGAAGTCTATGACACGTCCCAAGAATACAAGGTCGACATGAGAACAGGATCCTATATCGTAGCAATAGAAAGGGTGCTGAAAGCAGAGAAGCTCAGAGGGAATGTCTAAGACCTGTATTTGAACAGGTTCATGCTGAGATATCTCTCACCCCTGTCCGGGAGGACTGTTGCGACCTTCTTGTACATCTTAGCCAGCTTTAATGCGACCAACATGTTGGCGCCGGCGCTGATACCGACAAGGATGCCGTATTTCCTTGATAATTTCCTTGCCATGTTCACAGCCTCTTCGCTGCCGACAGTAACACATCTGTCAACTTTCTTCATGTCAATAAGCTGAGGGATGAAACCATCACCTATCCCCTGGATCTTATGCTCTGCAACCCTGACTTCAGAGCCGCCGAACATGACAGCAGCCTCTTCAGGCTCAATAGCTATGACCTTAAGATTAGGATTAGCCTTCTTCATCACTTCAGAGATGCCCATCAAGGTGCCTCCTGTCCCTACACCGGCGACAACAGCGTCAACAGGTCCGATCTCCTTAAGGATCTCCTCTCCTGTCTTCCTCTGGGCAGCGATATTTGCAGGATTATTGAACTGCCTTGCGAGGAAATGCTTCGGCTTCTTCCCCAGCTCTTCAGCTTTCGCAATCGCTTCCTTCAATGAGCCGCTCTTGCTGGTCTCAACAAGCTTAGCACCGAAGGCTCGCATCATCTGCTTTCGCTCCTCACTCATGTTCTCAGGCATGACCACAATCATCTTGTAGCCTTTTGCAGCAGCGACCATGGACAATGAGATACCAGTATTGCCGGAACTTGCTTCAACTATTGTATAACCTCTCTTGAGCCTGCCTTCCCTTTCTGCTGCCTCAACAATCTCCTTTGCGACCCTATCCTTGATGCTGCCGCTCGGATTGAGCGATTCCATCTTTGCATAGACATTGCCTATCCTTATCAATGGAGTGTTGCCGATGGCATCCAGAACAGAATAATCCTTTTTCATGGATCAGTGAGGAAAGGGCATTTATATATAAATTTGGCGCAAATCAATGGGAACATTTATATAATCTGTTGACTTTACATCAACCAAGGCCCTAGGTGGCTAAATTCGGGTGTTTGACATGGTCTTTTTGCATCAGAGAATAACAATCTACAGATTACGGAAACCTGCTACTCCTGGCATAAATGATGAGCTCCAATGGCTGGGCACATCGCTCGGGCTGTTCGGGCTCAGGGACAAGGATCGGTCGTGCTTCCGTCTTTTTATCACATTACTGAAAGCAGGAAAGAAGAACCAGAGCCTGACATCAGATGAGCTGGCAGATCAGCTCGATCTTTCCAGGGGCACTGTCGTGCATCATCTCAACAAGCTCATGGAAGCAGGTCTTGTCCTCCATGAGAGGAACAACTACATGCTCCGCGTCTCGAAAGTCAGCGACCTCGTCGACGAGATAAAGCAGGACATGGAAAGGACACTGCAGGACATAAAGAAGGTTGCGGATGACATCGACAAGGGGCTGGATCTCTGAATCACAGTCCGAGGCGATATTATGGATAAAAAAATATTATCAGAGTTCAAATTTGGAGATTGGGATAACCAATGGGCTGGCAGCTGGGAGATTGTATCTATCACCGACTGGGGAAGATTCTACTGCAGGAAGCCGTTCTCAAAATATGCTGATTCCTATGTCGATCACACTATTATATTCTGGGAGAATGGAAAAAGCAGTGCTTATCATAGAAGATATTACAAGGAAAGATTTGCCAAGAAAATCATCAAGTGTATAATGACAGATGAAAAATTTGCAGATAAATTATGTGCAGAGCTGAAATCAAGAACAGATGAATATCTAGATACAGCGAAGAAATTAGTAGGTAAGGACATAACATATAGTCAATTCAAAGGATATAGCGATCTAATATTAGATTATTATCCCCCACATGTTACTATAAAAGTCATGATAGATTTTCTACCAAAAAACCTGCTCGACAAATATTTCGAGAGATTCCAAGAAGCAAGAGTATATGCTGAACCGGTTTTTGGAAAAACAATTGAATTTATGAATAAATTAGCAGAAATCCATGCGAAAAAGACAGGATATCCAGCAGAATTGATAAAGACCATGACCAGGGATGAGTTTGACGCGTATTTGCAGGGAAAGGGCCTGCCCTCAAAAGAAATCCTTGAAGAACGGAATAAGAAATCCGCTTTTCTGTTTCATAACAAAGAACTACTTGTCGTTACCGGAAAAGATGCAGATCTTGTCGAGGACATTGTGCTAGGTGAAAAGCATCAGGATGAGATAAAAGGAAGCTCCGCTTATCCAGGCAAAGCGAAAGGCAGGGTAAAAATAGTGATGGATCCAGAAAAAACAGCCGGTTTTAAAGAAGGAGACATTTTGGTTGCAGGCATGACAAGGCCGGAATATGTTCCGCTGATGGAGAAGGCAGCAGCAATTGTTACAGATGGCGGCGGAATCCTGTGCCATGCAGCAATAGTTGCAAGAGAACTAAAGAAACCTTGTGTCATTGGAACTAAAGTGGCAACAAAAGTATTCAAGGACGGGGATTTGGTCGAAGTGGATGCTAATAAAGGTGTTGTGAGGAAGATCTAGGTTTTAGGCGGCGTGGGCGGGACTTCCAAACTCAAGGGGTCAAGAGTATTTGAACCCGCATGGGACTTGGTGAATCCCACCGGAGCATCAGTCTGGCGCATTACCAGATTGTGCCACCACGCCATTGCCTAAAAATTTATATATAAGGTAAGCTTATACAGATTGACTTGGTGAGTCTCACCGGGGTGAAAGCCACCACGGTTTTTTTTTTCTTTATTTGTATTATCAAAACAGTTTAATAAGCATAACTAAACAAGTATCAAATCTTCTTCAATGATTTCAGAAATCTTTCAATTCGACATAAATAATTTCGAAATCTTGTATTATAATCAGAAATCATTCAAATTTAATAAAAGCAATATTGCTGAAACGAACAATCTGATATCAAAATTCTAATAAAGAAATAATGCAGCCTTTTCCCAGAAAGGCTGCTGCTCACACTTCAATGAGCTGAAGAGGAGAGCTGATGTTGCCCAAGGACGGCATTCAAGTGATGACACTCTGTTATGGTGTGTGATTATTCCTTTTTTATATTTTTTTGCATTAAGCAGGATGACGGATAATTAATCGAATTAAGCTCAGATAACTTCCAGGATCGCTTTCTTCTTGTACGTCACCTTGTTTGCCTCAAGTATCGATTCAAACTTCAATGAATCTTTTGTCGGAATCTTTATTGCTCCGTTGACAAGTCTTTCCCCCTCCAACTCTTTTAGCATGCCTTTAGATCCCCTGCCTGCAAGGATATAATTGAACTTCACTTTCTGCGCGTGAGTCAAGCCATCCAATGAATACCAGAACAAAACATAAGACCTGAATCCCAAAACCTCTGGCAGGGGCTTGTTCCTGAAGACACTTATGCCTTCTGTCAGAATACCTGTCCTCGCAAAGAATGCGGAAGAGAACAATTCCTCCAAAGTGGTCTGCTTGATGTCAATATTATCATATGATGCCTTGAGATTATCCTTGATCCTCTGTATCTGATCAAGGCGTTCCCTAAGAGTTGCGGTCTTGAATATCACGACTATGTCAAGATCCCTGCCTTCCTTACCCTTGAAAGCAGAGCCATAGAGGATGATATCAAAAATCTCCGGCCTCTTCTCATCCCTTAATGATCTTATCAATCGCTTCTGCATCTTCCATAAGCAGCTTTGCTGCCTCCTCATCCATCTTCTTTGTGTAACTATCCTGGTAAAAAGGGAAATCCCTATCGAGAATCTTATAGATATCAGGATGCTTCTGCTCCAGGATCCTGAACCTTTGAGTGTGTGATGAAGGCACAAACCCTTCTTTCTTCAAGATGAAGATATCTGTGGCTGCTGCAATCGCCTTGAAGAACAATGTTGTAGCTGTGTTGAATCTCTTCTTTGCGAATGCTTCTGTTGCTGAGCTGAAATATTCTGCAAAGTTCCCTTTCAGGATGTCCTCTTTCTCATCCATGATGTAATATACAACGAAATGCTTATATTTAAAGGTTTTGGTTGTATAATATGTATTGTTGTATTATACATCATATAAAAATTTAAATTCTTTATTTGTTGTACTTTACACCATATTTTATATATGAAATAAATTCACTATCTATGAAAAACTTAGTGGTCAATCATTCATTTCAATATCCAGTGCTCATATTTACCAAGACTCACATCCCAAAACCACCGAAAGGTTTATATATCATCATATGAGCACCCATTGATATGACTTATAAGGACAACCTGAGGCTTCTGAAAGCGCTGAGCGAAGAGACCAGATACAAGATACTGGAAGTGCTTCTCCAGGGAGAGAGATGCGCCTGCCAGATACCTGCGCTGATAGGCAGGACACAGTCAAACACCTCAATGCATCTCGCCAAGCTGAAAGAATCAGGGATACTGAAATCAAGAAGGGAAGGAAAGATGATGCATTACTCAATAAAGGACATGAGAGTCTGCGACCTGTTCAAAGCCATGGGATATGAAGAAGGAAAATTTCTCAAGTCCTGCTGCTGCATGACCAAGAAGAGATGAAGAGGTGGATATGATGAAAGTCACACTATACACTGCACCGGCCTGCCCATTCTGCATCATTGCAAAGAAGTATCTTGAAAGGAACAAAATAAAATTCACAGAGATAGGCATCTCAAAAGACAAGAAGGCCAAAGAGATGATGATAAGGAAAAGCGGGCAGGAAAATGTGCCTGTCATAGATGTTGATGGGAGCATCATCATAGGATATGACCTCAAGAAACTCAAAGGAGCGCTGAAGATATGAAACTGGCAAAACCAATAAAAGAATTTTTCTCGTCAAGATTCAACATATCCCTGGTGCTGTTCCTGGTAATCGTCGGGGCAGCTGCCTTCTATGTCACAGATGGCGAATCCATAAAACCGACAGAGCCGGGGGATACATCAGTATATTTCTTCTATCTCCCTACATGCCCCCACTGCAGCGACCAAAAACCAATATACTATGAGATAAAATCAGAAAGATCTGATGTGAAGTTCTTCGAATATGACGCTTCATCACAGGAAGGATCAGTGCTGTTCTACAAGATGTCTGCAGAAGCAGGCCTCGACACATCAAGATTGGGTGTTCCAACCATATTTGTAGGAAAGAATGCTCTTGTGGGATTCCAGACAAAAGAGAACATAATCTCTGCAATAGATGAATGCATCAACAGCTGCAAAGGCGATGAGTACAAGACAGACACAAAACAGGAGATGGACACAGGATTCTCAGATTTTGAGATACCCTTCATCGGAAGAGTAGACCTCACAAAGTGGTCACTTCCGACACTGGCTGTGATACTCGGACTGGTAGACGGATTCAACCCATGCGCTTTATGGGTGCTCATATTCCTGATAACACTCCTTCTCGGAGAAAAAAGCAAGAAAAAGATATGGCTTGTGGTAGGAAGCTTTGTCCTGGCCTCAGCAGTATCATATTTCCTTTTCATGACAGCATGGCTAAACCTTTTCCTCCTGATGGGATATATCCGGATAATAACAATCCTGGTGGGAGTATTTGCTCTGGGGGCAGGGATATCACATCTGAAAGAGTGGTACACATCCAAAGGCGAGCTCACATGCAAAGTCGGAGATGAGGAAAGCCATAAGAAGACAATGAACAGGATACAGAACATAATAGCACAGCCAGTCACAATCGGAGTCATCATCTCAGTCATCGGGCTGGCCTTTGTGGTGAATGCGATAGAATTCGTGTGCTCAGCAGCGATACCAGCAATATTCACCCAGCTGCTTGCATTGAGCGGGATATCCTCATTCCAGCAGTACATGTACATCCTGCTATACCTGTTCTTCTACATGCTGGATCACATAATAATATTCAGCATGGCAGCATTAGCACTCGGAAGCGGGTTCGCCAACAAATACGCGAAATACTGCAAACTGGTAGGCGGCGCAGTACTGTTTGTGCTAGGACTGATAATGCTCTTCGCACCGCACCTATTGAGGTAAACATGGCATCAAAGACAAAGATCACTAATAATATCGTGTTCGAGCCAAGGAACAGCTACAAGCACAATCCAGATGCAAACAGGGAATATGACCTCATTGTCATCGGCATGGGAGTTGCAGGCTATGCAAGCGCGATGTATGCTGCAAGGCTCGGGCTGAAGGTGCTCATCATCGGCGAGCAGCCCGGAGGGACACTTGCGCTCACAGGAAAAGTGGAGAATTATCCTGGCTTTGTCTCAGTAGAAGGCCAAAAACTCACAGAACTTCTTGAGAACCATGCAATGGATTATGATATCGATTCAGAAATCGAGATAGTCAGCCAGGTGACTAAAGAGAAGGATGGATTCAAGGCGGTTGCCGGAGACAAGTCCTACAGATCGAAAGCCATAATCCTGGCAACAGGGGCCCAGGTAAGGAAATTAGGCGTGAAGGGAGAGGATGAATTTTTCGGCAATGGTGTCAGCTACTGCGCATTATGCGAAGCTGCATTCATCAAAGGAAAGACAGTCGCTGTCGCAGGCGGCGGAGACAGCGCAGTCAAGGAAGCCATACTCCTTGCAGAATACGCTAATAAAGTATACATAATCAATAATGAGAAGGAACTGCATCCAGAAGAGCACAACAGGAAGCTATTGAACCAAAAGATCAAGAAAGGGAAGATCGAAGAAATAAACAGCAATGAGATAACAGGGATAGCAGGGAAAGGAAAAGTTGAAAAGATCATGCTGAAAAGGCCATACAAAAAAAAGAAAGAGCTTCCTGCCGGGAGCGTCTTTGTCTATATAGGCAACATACCAAGAAGCGAGCTGGCAAAGAAGATAGGTGTTAAGCTCAACAAGAGGAAAGAAGTGATAATCAATGCTCATTCTGAGACAAATGTCCCGGGGTTCTTTGCAGCAGGAGATGTCACTAATATAGACTGGAAACAGGCAATCATCGGTGTGTCGCAGGGAGTGACAGCTGCCTATTATGCATACCAACATGTCATGCTATGAAATGGTCAACTGCGAGTCATGGGTCAAAATTCTGAGGCAGAAGCTGATGAAAATAGAAATATTGGGTGCAGGATGCCCGAAATGCAAGATGCTCGAAGAGAATGCCAGGAAGGCATTGGAAGAGCTGAAAATAAAAGCAGAGATAAAGAAAGTGACTGACATCGGCGAGATTGTGGATCATGGCGTGATGTCCACTCCTGCAATAGTGATTGACGGAGAAGTCAAAAGCTATGGGAAAGTGGCAACCACAGAGGAGATCAAAAAATGGCTAAAGTGACATATTGCATAACAATCATCCTATTGGCATTGTCCGCTATTCTATTGTCCGGGTGCGATAGCGATGGCGCTCAAGGTCCAGAAGTGCTGTTTAGCGAGCTGCCCGAGCAGGAGATTAATGTCGACAAGCTGGAGATATTCCATTTTCATGGGACAAACCAGTGCTATTCCTGCATAACTGTGGGGAATTATGCTGAAGAGACAGTAAATACTTATTTTGCTGATGAACTCAAGTCAGGCAGGATTGTCTTCGGCCATGTCAATGCAGAGCTTCCTGAAAACAGTGAGCTGGTGAAGAAATATGGTGCTACAGGATCATCCTTATGGCTTGGCGTATACAGCGGGGACGGATTCAAAGCAGAGCAGAATACCCAGGTATGGTACAAGATAAGGGACAAGCAGGATTACATGGATTATCTAAAAGTGGTCATTGAGCAGAAGCTGGCAGGTAAATAAAAATGGGCTTGTTGGCATTCATGGAAGCAATGGGCACAAGCGATATTGCGATCCTTGCTGCTTTCTTTATCGGGCTCATGACAGCAATCAGCCCATGCCCTCTCGCAACAAACATCACAGCAATAGCTTATGCAAGCAAAAGAATAGACAACAGCAAACACACTATTATGGTGGGTCTCCTTTATACTCTAGGAAGGATGCTAACCTATGTCCTGATCGCCTCTGCCATCGTATGGTTCGGGCTAAACACGCAGAGCATTGTACTCACACTCCAGAAATACGGAGACAAAATACTGGGGCCTCTATTATTGATTGTCGGGATTGTGATGCTTGATGTCATCAAAATAAATTTCTTAAAAACAAGTGATAAACTGAATAAGATAAAAGAGAAGCTTGCACAAAAAGGATTTCTCGGCAGTTTCCTTTTAGGAGTGATATTTGCATTAGCATTCTGCCCTTTCAGCGCAGTCTTGTTTTTTGGGATGCTTATACCAATTGCACTCAAAGCAGGAGACGGACTGATAATCCCCTCAGTATTTGCCTTTGCAACAGGACTGCCGGTCATCATATTCTCATTCATACTTGTCTACAGTGTCTCAAGACTGGGGGCCATAATGGATAAGATCAGTGTTTTTGAGAGATGGATGAGGAAGATAGTTGCTGCAGTATTCATAATTGCCGGGTTCTATTACATAGGGATGATGGTGCTCTGAGATGGAAAAGGAAGAATGGAAAATCTTAGCCTGGATAATAGGCATATTCGCGGTATTCTATTTTGTGCCTTACGGCGCAGAATGGTTCAATAACTCAGTGATTTCAGGAGTGAATCTCCTGAATGATTATGCAAAACAGCATGTGCTGACATGCCTTGTACCTGCACTCTTCATTGCAGGCGCCATTGCTGTGTTCATACAGAAAGAGAAGGTCATGAAATATCTGGGTCATGAAGCAAAGAAATATGTCTCATATGGTGTCGCTTCTGTCTCAGGGGCCATACTTGCAGTGTGCTCATGCACGATCCTGCCGCTGTTTGCAGGCATAAGGAAAAGAGGAGCAGGTCTTGGACCTGCGATAACTTTCCTGTTCGCCGGGCCGGCGATAAACATCGCAGCAATATTCCTGACAATGAGTGTTCTCGGTCTGGAGATAGGGCTTGCAAGGGTGACTTCAGCAGTCTTGCTTTCGATAATAGTGGGCTTGACAATGCAGGTCATCTTCAGGGAGCAAGTCGATAAAGAAAAACTGATGATCCAGGATACAGAAGAATCACAATTATCAAACAAGGTCATGTTCGCTTTCTTTGGGCTGATGATCGGCGTGCTTGTTGTTAATGGATTGCAGATTGATAAATTCATCAAGTATTCATTGATGGGTGTCTTCACATCAGGCGTTGTAGGTTTGGTTTTATGGAAATTCCGTGATCATATATCCCAGAAATGGCTCAATGAGACATGGAACTTCTCAAAACTGATCCTTCCATTACTCTTTGCAGGAGTGTTCATAGCAGGATTCATCATGCCGCTGCTGCCAGAAGGCATCATCACCAACCTTGTAGGAAGCAATACAGTGACAGGGAACCTGATAGCATCAATCTTTGGGGCATTAATGTACTTCTCAACACTGACAGAAATCCCTATCTTGCAGGCACTGATGGCCAAAGGGATGCATTCAGGACCAGCTCTGGCATTATTGCTGGCAGGGCCTAGCCTAAGCCTGCCAAACATGCTGGTGGTCAGAGGAGTGCTTGGAACAAAGAAAACTGCAGTCTATGTGGGGCTTGTGATAATCTACTCGGCAATCGCCGGCATGATATTCGGTTCGATTGCCTAAAGCACTGAAACACTCGCATTGATACTTCATTCACTTGTCATCTGCCCAAACCAATACCGTCTCACTTTTAAATAGTAACAAACATTTATAAATCAAATGGGGCTTTTTCTTTTAAAGGGGGTAGGATGAGCGACAAAGAAGAAATTCTAAGACTGAAGGATTCCGGCTACCTGCAGGACTTCGTTGACCATCACAAAGCAAGATGGAACCATGATGATATCTCGGGCCTGAAGAAAGATCTCAGGAAATCAGGTTATTCGCTGGAAGAAGATGCGATCATAGACCTCCTTGAACATGAGAGGATAAACTATATCTTTGACAATAAGTTCCTGAAGCAGAAACACAGGGAAAGGGCAACAGAAGCAAAGCAGATGCACAAGGAAGCAGGCGACAAGCTGAAATATCTCTCCAGGAAGATCAAGGAGGTTGAAGCCCTCAGCAACGACATCGCTGAAAGGGAGCAGAAAGTCAAGGAGACAGAAGAAAGGCAGAGGAAACAGGCAGCAGAGCTCGAGGCAAAGAGAAGATACACAGACAGCCTGAGAGCAGAGATAGACCATGTCCTCAAGAATCTCGAGAGCCAGGAGAACAAGATTGCAGAGAGGGAGATGGCAATAAATGACAAGCTTGCAGAGCTGAAGCTCAGAGAGCAGGCCCACTCTGAAGCAAAGAGCGACCACAAGAAAATATCAAAGGACATCAAGTTCTACAACAATGAGATAAGCTCCCTCCAGAAAGAAATCGAGAAGCTGACAAAGAAAAGGCAAGAGCTCAGATCTGAGACAGATGCTTTCGGGAAGAAGAAAAAGCTCTATGCAGAAATCGAGAAGAAAGGAACAAAGCTGGATGAGAAAGAGAGCCATCTCAATGAATACCAGGAGTACATAACACAGAAAGAGAAAGAGATCGCAAACCTGCTCCACGCTGCAGAGAAGGATACAGAGCTTGTCGAGAAGAAAGAGAAGGAGCTCACAAGCCAATTGGAGATGCTTGAGAGAGACTCGCACGCGATATCAGAGAAGAAGAAAGAGATACTATCAAAAGTGATGGACCTCAAGGCACGCGAAGACAAGATAGCCCACATCGAACAGAAGATAATCGAGAAGCTCAAGACAATAGAGAAGGAATTCGAAAGGCTCCAGAGGCTTGAGCACGACCTGGCTGAAAGGGAAAGGAAAGTGCTCACGGGCGAGATACATACGCTCATAGAATAAAAACCTTTAAAATCAGAACCTGATTCTTTGCATCCCATGACAAAAAAGTGCTCTATCGACTATGGCGGACAGGCACTCATAGAAGGGGTCATGATGAAGAGCAAGACCCACTATGCAATGGCTGTCAGGAAGCCAGACAACAAGATATCAGTCAAGGTTGAGAAGCTCAAGCTCCTGAAGAAAGGCATCGTGACATGGCCTTTTATCCGAGGTGTAGTCACATTATTCGAGATGCTGGTCATCGGGATAAAAGCATTGTCCTATTCTGCAAATGAATCAATCGGCGAAGAGGAAGAGAAGCTCAGCAGCTGGCAGGTATTCGGAACAATACTCTTCTCACTTCTCCTTGCAATACTATTATTCATACTGCTGCCATTCTGGCTGACAAAAATATTCATCGCAGACAGGGGATTCATGTTCGACCTCGTCGACGGCCTGCTCAGGGTGATATTCTTCCTTGTCTACATCGCCGGCATATCCATGATGAAGGACATAAGAAGGATATTCGAGTATCATGGAGCAGAGCACATGACAGTCCACTGCTATGAATCCGGCAAGAAGCTGACAGTGCAGAATGTCAAGAAGTTCGGGACAGCGCACCCCAGATGCGGAACAACATTCATACTGCTCTTCCTCATGATAAGCATACTTGTCTTCACTGTGGTGAGGACAGACCAGGTATGGATGAGATTCGCTGCAAGGATCGTGCTCCTGCCGGTGATTGCCGGCATATCCTATGAGATATTAAGGATTCTGGGCAAGTTCAAGCACAGCATCATATCCAGGATATTATCATGGCCAGGGATGATGCTGCAGAAGATGACGACGCGCCAGCCGGATGCGAAGCAGATAGAAGTCGCGATAAGATCACTGCAGGCGCTCATAAAAGGGAGCGGAAGCAAATAATCACCAGCCTTCATAATGGATATCTTCTGAAGCAAAACCCAATGCTTTAAGCCTGGCCACAACATCCACAGTGAACCTGGAAGGCCCGCAAAGATAGACCTGCTTGCCTGATGGACTGCCTGCCAGCTCCAGATGGGTCTGGATATACCCGCGCCTGCCTTGCCAAGAAGGGTCATCCCTGCTGATTGATGGAATGAGATGGAAATTAGGATGCTTCTTCTCCAGTGCCTCAAGCTCATCCTTGTACAGGAAAAATTCACCTGTCTTAAAGCCGAAGAAAAGCCAGACATCCTTGCTTGTCCTGCTGAAATCAATGCATCTTATCATGCTTATCAGAGGGGCGATACCTGTGCCGCCGGCAACAAATACTGTATCTTTGCCTGGAACAGGATTGTCCATAAAGAACTTGCCATAAGGGCCCTGCACAATCACTTCATCTCCCTTCACCTTCTTCGCCAGGTATCTTGACAATGCACCATCTGCGTGCATCACATAGCAGAATTCCAGATATGCCTTCTCATTCTTTGCAGATGCTATAGAATAAGGCCTCTTGACTTCCTGGCCTCCAATCTCAAGACCCAGCATGCAGAACTGGCCGGGATAGAAATCAAAAGGCCCATCAAGCCCTATCCTGACAACAAAGACATGCGGAGCAGTCTCTTTATGATAAATGATCTTCCCTGAGGATGCGATCGCCATCGCTAGACCTTCCTTACCTCAATTATCCTGACCGGGCAGACCTCAGCAGCCTGCCTGACATCATCGACCTCTTTCTCGTCGATGATACTCTCTTCTGTCTCCCCCACTTTCTTTGCGCCGATAAGCTCGGCTTTGTTCTCAGAATTCATCTTCCAGTGGGCAGGATCTGCAGCGACACATGCCCCGCAGCCGATGCATTCATCTTTCCTATGGACAATCTTATATTTCATTTTAATCTCATCCCGCATCTGTCGCAGAAACGGGAACCTGACTCAATAGCTGAACCGCACTTTCTGCATTTACCCGGAGGGGAAGCGACAAAAGCTCCCATGACAAAGACACTACCGATTATGATGACAATGATAGCGACAATCGAATAAATGGTGTTCTTGTTGCAGAAGGTCTCTTTCTCCCAGACTGTCAGCTCTCCCATATGCTTCCCTTGGACCTCCAGAAGCGAGAAACCAGGGCCAAGAGCATCATCTGAACATCCGTGCCATGCGCTCTTGGTGATTGCAACAGGTATAGAGACTAACCCGAAAAGAATCATAATTGAACCCATAATGAGATAGACCCTATCCATTATCCCCATTTTTTTTGAAAGAGATTTAAATAGTTATTGGGTATATATTTTCTATATTGTAATGATCAAATGAGCAATTATTTATATCTCCTTATCTAGGCACCATATGGGGTGGTAGCATGATCAAGACATGCATAGACAAGACAGAGCTTGTTCTGGATATAAAAGAACGAATCATGAAGAGCAGGCCAGATTATGACCCAAGACACGCAGAGGAGACAGCCCGCCGATGGGTCTCAGGATCTGGGCAGAACAAGATACTCTACTGATTGATATTTTTGTCACTTTCTAGTGGTTATAAATAGAAATATTTATATATCATCTGTGACATTTCTGGCTGCATGCCTGACAAAAACAAGATACTAGTTCTTGTACAGAGAGTTCCTAGACTCCAGCATTTCATGATATCCGGCGCTACACATCTCGGAAGGTCATCTGAGATAGCATGGAAAGTGCCGGAGCGACAGATGCCTGACGAATTCGGGCAGCTCGAATTGGGCATCAAGATCTGCGGCACCAGCATCTCAAGGAACCACGCAGGCATCATCCGGAGAGATGATGATTACCTCCTCATGGACCTCAACAGCAGGAACGGCACAGAGGTCATCAGGGAATGGGATACAGGCTTCGGAAGGAAAGACATCAACCCAGGCAGGAATGATCCTGTGCCGCTGAAACTCGAGAGAGGCGACACCATAATCCTCGGGAAAGATTTCCAGGTGAGTGTCGACGACATAATAGAAGAGGCAGGGAACAACCATGCCCTCCTTGTAGGAGCAGACGGCGGGAACCTGCGCGGAGTGAAGAATGACCTGGATAATCTCGCCTATCATCTGGCAAGAAGGGGATATGCAGGGAACATCACCAGGCTCTACAATGGCCAGGCGACAAAACCGAATGTCAAAGCAGCCCTCGAAAAAGCAGCATACACCTCGACAAGCGGATCGCATTTCCTTTTCTTCTATTCAGGGCACGGGGGCGAAAGAGGGCTGCACCTGGGATGCTTCAGGAATCTCAAGCCTGCGGAACTCTACCAGAGCCTCTCAAACATACGGGGCAAGAAAGCAGCTGTGCTAGACTGCTGCCATTCAGGCATCTTCGTGCACGGCATCAACAAGCTACTGATACCAGACAACACCCTTGTGCTCGCAGCATGCGCAGCTGACAAGAGAGCATATGAAGGACGGTCACCTATCATGGCCGGCAGTCCTTACATGGGGAGGTTCACAGAAGCGCTTGTGCATTACCTGCATGAGAACAGAGGAAACATAAATCTCCAGGATTTCAAGGCAGAGCTGGAAAGGAAGATGTCCAATACAGTATTCAAGGTCCATTACCAGGAACCCAGAGCAGCAGGCACATCATTCTCCATTGTTGAAGCCCATACATGCAGGGATGAGCAAAAATTTAAAAACAATTCCTGATTATCCTGCTGCATGGATGAGGATAAGGAGCACATCAAGAACCTCAAGTTCAGGGATGACACACTCTTGAAAGCAAGAAAGGTATTCTACAGGCTTTCAAAGCCTTTTGTGGACCTTGACAAAGAGATAATCAGTAGGATAAGCACTGAAGGCAGCCTGAAGATATTGGATGTCGGCTGCGGGAACGGGGATTTACTCATAAAACTCAGGAACACAGGTTTCAGCGGAGAGATGAAAGGGATAGATTTCTCAGAAGGCATAATCAACAATGCCCGCGATGCAGGGAAAGGAACAGGAATAGACTTCAGAATCGGAGAAGCAGAGCACCTTCCATTCAGGGATGACTTCTTTGACATCATAATCGCAAAACATGTATTGCACCTTGTCGGGAGACCCCAGCAGGCATTCAATGAGATATGGAGATGCCTCAAGAAAGGAGGGAAGTTCATCTGCGTGCTACATACAGCAAGAAACAAGCCATTCATCCACGCCCTCGAGAAAGAGATAAACGAGAAATTCAAGGTATCTATCATGCACACAAGCAAAAATGTCACGATGGAAGATGCAGACCAATACTTTGAGGCATTCAAGGTGCTTGAGAAGAAGTCCTTCGAGAGCAAAGTTGAGCTGAAAGAGGCAAAGCCATTTGTCGATTATTTTGAGACATTGAAATACAGCTGGGTGCCCAAGCTGACAGAAGAGCAGTGGAAGCTCATTGTGGAGACGGTCAGGAGATTCGTGGAGCAGATGATAAAGGATCAAGGGCATTTCATCGAACTGAATTCCAATGGGCTGATTGTCGCGAAGAAATGATGCTTCATGACATGATTTGACATGGAATCCCCCTGTTCTTTGAGGTATATTCTTAGTGCAAGGATGCCGAAGGCAAAACCCAAGAGAAACAAATTCTTCTGGGCGCCAAAAACCAAAGTTTCTTGAGCGAATCAAAGCAATTTCAGGGGCGTTTTTCATAAAGCCCGCAGAGCCTTTTCTAAATATCCTAATGTCGGGGCAAATAAAAAGAAGATAAACTATCCAAACAAATCTGAAATCCAATCCCATACTTTTTGGAGAAAGTCATGCTCCCCATAAGAATCACCTTTTCTGTCTCCTTCAGGCAAACTTGGAGGTTCCATAATACCTTCGCCTTCAAACTCAGCATCATCAGTCAATCCCTTCAGATCTTAGGTATAAGACAACCGTGTAACATACTTTGCATTGGCCAGGTTCAAGGATTTCTCCAGCTTCTTTTTCAGTCCGTAACTGATCTTTTTGCTTTCTTCAACTGTTAAGATATCATTCTGGTCTGCAACAGGATTAACAGTCAATACATGAACATCAATCATACTCTCGCCAAGATTCAGGCTGGATATCTCTAATGGATAGTATGGTTTTTTAGGTTGAAATCGAAAGATTAGGTGAGTGGCCATGCCTTGTCTCAGGTCCTTAATACCCCAGTAATAGTCGTAAAGAGGATCGAGCCTATCTGATAAGTATCTGAGGACAACTTCATATTTTTTCCTGGCATTTTTGATAGTCTCTTCATTGATTATTTCCTGTATCGCCTTTACGTCATTCATTGAACCAACAGGATCCAACTCCGCAGCATAACAAAAATTATCATCAGCATATATATCATAAAAATATTCTGAAGAGTCCAGGTCACCGTTCACTTTCTGAATTTATCAATCATCAGACAAGCCAAACCATAAGAAATGATAAATTCAAGCACGACAAAAATCATTCCAATAATCCCAAGATATATATGCGGAGAAAAATCACCAACATAAAATCCGTCTGAAAAAGTGAATAAGGGCATAACCTTTTTACATACACCGGTCCCTTCTTTACATTCATTTGCCGGGATTATTGGCAACAAAGAGATTATAAACAATAGGATTACTGCAAGAATAATCTTCGACAGGTTCGGTTTGAATATTTCTTTCATATAGAACAATTAGTCTCATTATTATATAAATCTATTGATAACCTCTAGGTGACCTAAATCGAGTTTAACATTGGACCCTGTTATCAGCCCAGAGCGAACAAAGAATATTGTAGGCGAAAGCCTGCAAGACAGGGTTCGACTGAAAGGAGAAAGCGGGATTTTCAATTTATTATAAACAATCCCCCAAAAGAAGCTATCTTTTAAGTCAGAAGTCCCCCCACCCTGTGGGAAGTTCAGGGTGGGCGGGAAAAATTTTAATCTGCACCAACTAGGCCCTTAAACCAATTAAGAATCTTCTGTAAAAGTCCGTTACTTATACATTTTCCTGAAACACAAAAATCAGAAGAACATTCAAAATTGTTTTCACAAGCTTCCCCTGTCTGTTTTTGTGATAACCAGATATAATCAGGAGAACAATAGCGAACATCTCTTCTTAACCCAGTCATCTCACAAGAAACACCTGTTTCTGGACCGCCTTTTGTCCCACAATCTTGCGGACAATAATAAGGATATGATGCTGTGTTTTCTCCATAATCACAAACATTGTCGCCACATTTTCCATATTGGATCGGGCCAGCAGAAGCATCTTCAATAATCCATATATAATTCTGGCAACTCATCCCCGCCAAACCCCCTGTTTCGTCATTAGCATGTTTCGAATCTTTGTAATATCTTATACTTTGTCCAACCTTCAGGTCATTCCCAAATCTCCTTGGCCCCCCTCCTGCACAATTTTCTTCTTCTCCTTCAATACTATGAAAGAGTTGTGTGTTATACCCAACAATATCCCCTGCCTCATAATCCCCTTTCAAAGAGTTAGTTACTTCAATCTTAAAAGTGCAATCTTTTATCATTTCATAACAATCCTCCTGCTCAATACCCCCTTTGTAGGGCTTGCCACAAATTTTGTCATTTATCATCCCTTCGATGGCAAATGTAGAAGAGTCTAAAAGTTGTGAATCTGAACAAGGAGGTTGCATGGCATAAACCATAGAAATTGATACCAAAAAAATTAATGCAGTCAATATAATTTTTGTTTCCATCTTGATAAGAATAAACATCCCGGATTTAAAAAGGTTACTGTAACTTCAAATACGTTTGCAGTTTTCTCACACGCGCAAAGCGAGTGTGAGGCGGGGGACTTCTGACTCTTGTCTTCGGTAAATTGAAAATCCTATTGCTGATAATATCCTACTTAACCAAAGTCCCGAAAGCAAAAATTTTCCCTCGAATTTGAGGCAACCCGCAAAACCGAATTTGGATGGGGAAGTCTGCAAGACTTTGGAATCTCTTAATCGCTGTTAGTTGCGTCACGAAGTGAAAACATCCCGAAGAGTTGAAAAATGGCAAACATTGTCGAGAACGAAGCTCATCCAATCAAACAGAGAAAGGGGCTGTTTTTTATTGAAAATGACGTTTGTCATTTTAAGGGGTTTAATACCCCACCCTTCAGGGCGTCATTTTCAATTCCAAACCATAAAATAGCTTAGCAATTTTAGGGCCCCAAAAATCAAAGATTTTTGAGGGAATCACACAATCAAATACTCCAACCTTTAGGTTGGAGATTAGTGCGATTTCTGTTATTTAGAGGAAAATATTTGCTCTCTGCACATATTGGACAAAAGGACCATTATCTGCATATAATTTTACTAAAAAGTTTATGAAATCAGGATATGACTTAAGATATTTTTTACTTCCATTAATTGCTTGAAGTATAATCTCGCATGCGATTTCTGCTATTCCTTCAGAAAAGCTAGTCTTGTGAGTTTTCTTTCCTAACAATTGAAGATCAGGAACCATGAAGTCCTGAGCAATATTAAATTTACTGCTTCTAGAACCGCCTCCAATATGAACCCCATTTTGTTCCAGAATTTTCGTCACAATTTGAGCACCCCTAGTTACCAAATGAGGTTCGTCTCCGTGAATTACAATATTATCATCTTGCTGAAATAACATACCCACTGATTCTGGCTGACATGTTTTAATTTGGCCTCTAAATCCAGACTTAACCAGAACTTGAACTGCCGAAATAAAAGCTTTTGCTGTGAATGTATGATAATCAAGACTTATATATGCTTTAAAACTTCTGTGTTGTTGAGCATCGCCATTTAGAACAAAATGATTCCAACCAGCTCCTGATTTGTATTGTACGCCACTAATTCTTGGAACTTCTTTCTCAATAATATTTAATTCTAACTTTAGTTTATCCCATAAATTTCTCTTTGAACCCCGGATATAATCTCTTATTAATGCTTCATCGCCCACAAAACCAGAAAATCTTGCTCTGAGATATTTGTATAGGCGGTTAGGGTCTCTTCCCACTCTGCTAAGAAACTTCGTAAAATCTTCTCCTGCAGATTCTGATTTACTTGCTTCAGCAGAAAAGAAAGCAATACACTTTTTCGGAACAGCTCGGCCTCTCCCCTCATGAATTGCTCTTTCTTGTGATTCCTTTATGAATCTAATTTCTTGCTGAAAAAGAGAGTCAATCTCCTGAGTAAAACTTCGTAATCTGTCAAGCTCTTGTTTTTGTGTTTTTGGGTCTAAACCTCTATTAGATTCCATTACTTTGATGTGATCTTTTAATTGCTGTGCTTTGGTAATAATTCTTAAAGAAAGTTCTGGAACATCCAAACCCCTATTATGCAAATCCTGAAGTTCTCTAATCAAAACAATATCTTCATCCTCAATATGTTCAAGTCTATGTTCTCTCTGTTCCATCCATTGCCAATTATCAGGAATGCTTAATTCGTCTTTCTCTATAGAACGAATCATACTATGGATCTGCTTTCGTAAATCTTGATGAAACCACATAGATAATAAAAAATAAGCCCCATTTAATAAGTTTGCCATTTTTCAATTGCAAATAGCATCGGGATTATCAATAAGTTTTTTGCGTAGCAAAAAATTTGGATGGAGCCCGCAGGGCGGAGTCTCTAAATCCTCGTCATGCGTTTCTTCTGCAGGAAAAAATGCCGAAGCTAAGCATATGCACAGTATTACACAAGGTGGCATTACCAAGCATAAGCGATCAGAAAAGAAAGCGGGATATATGTGGCCAAATTTGCTAAAAAAGAAATCTTCAGTAAATCTAATATTCTCATATTGACTTTTCTGAAAAATGGGATATAGATCCCCCATTCAATAAATGCAGAAAACACAAAAGCGACACCAACCAATATCAGGTTTACATCAGTATTTTTGTAAAGACGGACAAAAGTTCCCAAAAAAGAAGTCACAATGTTTGCAACAAAAGTGACTAAGACCAATTTCCAAAAACCAATGGGAACTTTTATGACCTTATCTGCCAGCAACCAGAATGCGAACGCTTCGACAAAAATAATGAAGGGTATCAAAGGGATAGTCAGCCTAGAAAGCGGAATAATCAAATCTGCTGAAACCAATTGAGGGAGCAAAAGAAAAGCCAATATTGCTGATAATAAAGATTTCTTGTCCATAATATGACAATATCCTTGATTATTTATATAACTTTCCAAAGGCCAACACCCGGGTAACGCACATAACAGTGTCTGACTCTTTTTCCGATACAAAGTGTCAGAAAAATCCATACAAAGTGTGGAAGTACGCGCAAGCTGAGTTTAATCGCATTATATGTCCAGGAGGGCGAAATCTGAAGGATTTCGAGTCGAGGGTTTATCTTATGATCACGGGGCGGATGCGGCGCATTGTCCAGAAGAAGAGAGAGCGGGGAGAAATCTAATCAAAAAATTGCTCTGAGCATCAAGGAAACCTGACCAATAAGGAAATACATCAAAAAAATACAGGCAATAAATGAAATAACATAATATATAGTAAAAAATTTCACATTCTTTTTCAATATATGATATATTATAAATGCTATCATAACAAAAATGAAAAATATAATGAAACCAGAGATAATCATATAAAAATTATAACTATTGTAACCCATTGTCATCATAGCATGTCTTTTTGAAAAAAGAAAACTTAACAAGAATAGAGTGATTATTGTAGGTATTAAATGATATAGCATCTTTTTGTCTAGATTCTTCATTAAAGTAAATATTAATCCAAGAGATATTTAAATGTTTATGCTGGGATATTGCATCTTCCCACCCCATTTCTTTTCTTAAGATAAATCCTCAATTGAGTTTAATTGATGTTAATGGCGCTCCGACATGAGCAAAACTTTATGATGAGTAGAAAATCACAGATTTGCGCCACGAATCAATAAATTTTCAGTTATGACGCAAGAAAAACCCTGTTTTTCTGAGTAATAATTGACTTTAAAAACATATACACACAAAATGCGGAAATAAGGATTCTTAAGGTTGATAAATGCATTTTATTTATGATCGATTCCAAATAAGTGACATGACTGTTGAATGATTTTCGGGTTTGCAAGGGAAATATGTTTATCTATAGTCTTGTTCTATTGGAAAGGCAACATTTATATATGAGGTAAGACTAATCTTACCTTGGTGATATTAATGGATGTTGCAATAACCAAGATAAGCTCAAAAGGCCAGGTTGTGATCCCAGCAGAGATGAGGAAGGACCTGAAAGATGGAGACAAATTGATAGTAATCAGGAATAAGGAACAGATAATCCTGAAAAAGGCAAGCCGATTGGGGGAGAATCTAGCTGAAGACCTTGAGTTCGCAAAAAGGACTGAGGAATCTTACCAGAGGATTGAGCAGGGAAAGGGCATAAAAATGGAATTTGATGAGCTTATCAGACATATGAAAAAATGGTAGAAGTAGTCTTTGATGATAATTTCAGGAGGTATTTTAAGAAGATAAAAAGCCAATCCATGAAAATGCAGATAATCAGCCAGATTGAGAAAATCAGAGAGAATCCTGAAACAGGAAAACCGATGAGATTCAGCAGAAAAGGAACAAGAGAATTATACATCTCTCCTTACAGATTATCCTACACCATAAAAGAGGGTATTATCTACATTCTTGATTTATATCACAAGGATAATCAATAAAATTCTTTCGGAATTATCTGCTGAATACTTATATCTTGGCGGTTTAATTCAATTCTTATGGACATTCCCGGGGCCATGAAGAAAGAGATGCTCAGGAGAAGATTGAGCCATAAGACAATCAGGACTTATCTGTTCTATGTAAGGAAGTCCCTCCTGTTCTGCTCTAAGGATCCAAAGCAATTTTCGAAAAAGGATTGCAGGGAATTCCTTGAGAGATATATAGAAAGATCCGGCAGCACTCTGAATGTAGCTCTCAACTCACTCAGGTTCATGATGGAAGAAGTTCTTCGGAAAAGCATGAGTCTGAACATAAATCATTCAAAGATACCAAAGACCGCTTGATATCTGAATCAAAGACTATATGATTTACTAAAAAAGCGAGCCTGGAGGGATTCGAACCCTCATCAGCCGGTCCGAAGCCGGTCGCACTTACTGGTCAAGTGCACGGTATGATGGCACGGCATATCCAGGTTATGCTACAGGCCCTTATGAAAAATATTTCTTGATACCACTTATAAATCTTATGCCAGAATCAGTTCGGCAGATCACGCCGGTTTTTCTTTTCCCAGACCATCCTTCCTATCTCTTCCTGCCAATGCCTGATCTGATCCTCTGTGGGAAAAGGAAGACCTTCAGGCCATTTATCCCTGTCATCCCTGCCAGGAACAATGTCAGGGAATTGCCTTTCTAATGGCACAGGCTCAGGAAGCCTATCATCCTGTCTCATGGTCTTATACATATCTGCCGGCTTGGGATCATAGATCATAGGGCATAATGTGTTTTCCTGCTATTTAAATGTTACTAGATGTTACTATTATTAAGTAAGTAAAATATATTCGGCAAAATATATAAGACAGAATATGAAAAACCCTCATAAGGTTGTGCGATGAAAAGACCGATTATCACAATGGTGACAATGCTTCTTGTTCTCATATCAGCTCTCCTAATTTCAGGATGCGGTTCGCAGAACAGTGAAAAGCTGGCGCAATGCCTTTCAGAGAAAGGAGCAGTCCTATATGGAACAGAATGGTGCAGCCACTGCCAGAACCAGAAAGAGGCATTCGGCCAAAGCTTCAGCTACATAGAATTCATTGACTGCGACAGGCAAAGTGAGAAATGCTTTGCAGAAGGGATTGAGGGATACCCGACATGGGTCATCAACGGCCAGAAATATCCAGGCAATCAGGACATCATTAGGCTAGCGGACATCTCCGGTTGCCCCATCTAGCTTATTTATAAATCTGAGTCCTATTTTATAAGCATAATATTTAAATAAGCCACTTGTCCTTCATTCTTGAATGCCAGAAAAGAAGACAGAAAAGAAAGACGTCGGACTGACAGTCGATAAATCACAGTTTGCAGAATGGTATCCTGAAGTGATACTGAAAGCAGAGCTTGCAGACTATAGTCCTGTCAAAGGATGCATGATAATCAGGCCGAACGGCTACTCAATCTGGGAGAAGATACAGGCATACTTCAATGCAAGGATGAAGAAGCTCAAGGTCAGGAACGCATACTTCCCGCTCTTCATACCCGAGTCATTCTTCAAGAAAGAGGCACAGCACGCAGAAGGATTCACACCAGAAGTCGCGTGGATAGCCAACAGGGAAGATGAAAGGCTTGCAGTCAGGCCGACATCAGAGACAATCATGTATGACTCATACTCAAAGTGGGTACGAAGCTGGAGAGACCTCCCGCTCAGGATAAACCAGTGGGCCAATGTCGTGCGATGGGAGACAAGCGCAGTCAAGCTTTTCCTGAGGACAAGAGAATTCCTCTGGCAGGAAGGACACTGCGTCTATGCAACAAAAGAGGAATGCGACCAGGAGACCTTCATCTACCTGAATGAGTATGCCAAGCTCTCAGAAGAGCTGCTTGCAGTCCCAGTCATCAAGGGAGTGAAGACAGAGAAAGAGAAATTTGCAGGGGCATTATACACAACAACTATCGAAGGCCTGATGCCGGACGGCAAAGCCCTGCAGATGGGCACATCCCACCAGCTAGGCCAGGGATTCGCAAAATCATTCGAGATCAGCTTCCTCGGAACAGACGGGAAGAAGACAATACCATGGCAGAACTCATGGGGGCTGTCGACAAGGACAATAGGTGCAGTCGTCATGACACACGGAGACAACAAAGGGCTTGTGCTGCCGCCGAAGATAGCAGAGACGCATGCCGTGATTGTCCCGATAATATTCGACGAGACAAGGAACAAGGTGCTTGAGAAATGCCAGGAGATAAAGGCATCTATAGAGAAAGAGATGCTCAAGATATCAGATGAGCTGTCAGTGAATATCAGTGTGCTTATAGATGACAGGGACGAATACAACCCAGGCTGGAAATTCAATGAATGGGAGCTCAAGGGGATCCCTCTGAGGATAGAGTTCGGGCCCAAAGACCTTGAGAAAGACCAGGCCATCCTTGTGAGAAGAGACACAGGCGACAAGCTCCCGGTGCCTCTCAAAGACATCGGGAAGAACGTGCCTAAGCTCCTTGAGATGATCCAGGATAACCTCTACCAGAAAGCAAAGAAGTTCATGATGTCCAACATAGCCGAGACAGACAGCATGGATGAGATGATACAGCAGATAGAGCAGAAGAAGATGGTCAAGGTGGACTACTGCTGCAATGCAGAATGCGAAGAGTCAATAAAAGAGAAGACAGGCGGAGCAACAGCAAGATGCATCCTGCTGGATCCAAAGATGAACAAGATAGAATCAGAAGTGAAATGCATCCACTGCAGGAAGAAAGCCAAGCATAAGGTACTTTTCGCAAAAGCCTACTGAATCCCTTATCTATTATTAGTGATTACAAACTTTTTTAAAAACACACACTTCTCCATCAAATATGGCAGATGCAATCCCTTATGATCCGTTCCCTGTCTTCATAATGCACTATCTGAAGCAGTATGTTGACATAAGGAACCATCCCGATCCTTTTGGGCAGTTCAGAAGACCCTTAAACGCTTCTGTGCACAACCATAATGGGCACAATGGATATCATTTCCTTGAGCATAAGAAGATGTACGAAAGGATACATTATCCCCAAGGGAAAAGATAGAAGCTGTGAACACGACATCCGGCGATAAACAGCATTCTTCACAAGCATTCTCCCAAAAAAGGGTTCATATGCGCACAACCTCCCATATATCTGTCAGATACTTGCAGGATACCTGTCAGATCAAAGAGGTCAAAGCGGTATTTATTGCAGGCATCAGGCAAGAAAATACAAAAAAATCTTTCCAAAGCTCATCCGAGCAGGTCCATCATCCAGTTCAGGAGGGCTTCCCAGAGAGTCACATCATCAATAGATCCCATGACCCTGTCGCCGAAAAGCGATGATGCCATGTACTTCCATTTCTTCGGCGCATTGTCGCGTGTCTCGTCTGAGAAATACTCATCGTTATAGTAAGCCCAGACCTCCTTGATGGGATAATCATGCACTTCCCAGTAATCGAAAGGGGCGCCTTCCCTCTCATGCTTCTCGCCATCCAGGTAATATGGGCCTGAAGTCGGGTCAAGGACGATCCACTGGCCATCCTTGCTGTATTCGACCCATGCATGTCCGCCGGAACTGTCGCCGAAGTCGACCTCACCGAGAGCCACCCTCACATTCTCAGCAGGCATTCCGGAAGCCCTCAGCATGGATACAAGGGCATTGGCCTGTTCAGAGCAGTCTGAGACAAGCTTTCCCTGCACCGGGTTCTCGTCGATGCCTGCAGTGCCGAACAGCTGCTCAGGTTTTATCCAGTTGTCATTCATACCCCAAAGTTCCTTGTCAGAGATCCAGACAAAACCGACAGCTTTCAGGTAATTCTCCTCGACAGACCCTTCTGAGTGTCCTTTGACATCATCAGGTGTCACAAAATCCTGATAAGGCGTGATCCTGCCCTTCTCTGCTTTCCAGCCTGACTCGAATTTTTCCTTCAGCTCGCTGTAATCAGGGACATCATTTATGTTCTCATAATACTTCAACTGTCTGATTTTTTCAAGGGCTTCCCCTCTCATGTCTTCCTTAGCTGCATTGATGAAATTATTTATCTTGACATCATCAGCAAGCCTCATGATGCAGTTGTTCTCGAGAAGCTTGTGGACATGATCCTTGGGGAACAGGAAGACTATGAACGCGTACTTCTCTGTGTCAATCCTCTTCTTGATAAGCTTCTCAGGGACATCAGGGATCGTGCACCTGGTCTTGTCTATCTGGATAGCATATCTCCCGAGCTCACCCTTCAGGAATTTCCTCGCAGCGACGACAGCCTGGGCGCCTTCCTTGTCCTCGATGGAGCCATAATCAATCTCACCTCTCTTCTCCTTCTCAATCTGGGCCCTGACATGATCGAGATTCTTCTTTGTCATGAAATTCTTATTGTCCTTCCTCAGCTTTGCAGCGAGCTTAGGATCGATACCAGCCGGAAACTGCTCAGGAGCAAGGTCTTCAGTATCCTCTCCAGACCCATCAAGGATATCCCGCTCAAGGACATCCCCTATAGGTCCATCCTTACCGTCATCTCTGTAGGAATCGCTTGCAGATCCACTCCTGGAATGCGTAGAATCATCATCCTCTGTGCGATAATCATCAGAATCATCATCTTCATCAGATGGCCACTCCTGCTCTCCGGTCTCCTTGTCCCCATCATGATCCCCCTCGGCAGACCCATAAACGATATCATCAAGGACAGTCTCATTGTCTTCCAGAAGCTGGAAACCCGCAGAAGCAGGCTCGAATATAATGCTATCATAGATCCCTGAATCTTTTTCAGGGACTGCCTTAATCGCAGCATTAGATAGAGGAACAGAAAATACTGAAATCATAAATACTACAATACACATCACAGCAAATCCTTGCAAAGCATATTCTTTCAACGCGGACACCCCCTGTCAAGATTGGAGTCTATATAAATTATATAAATATTGTGCCAGAACAATCAACTATTTATATATGCGCCTATCCTGTGCACCGGTCAACAAAACAATCAAATTTACGGGGGAATAATATGAAAAGTCACAAAAGTGTCAAGATGCCCATATTCTGGCTTGTGATAGTGATCGTATTGATAATCGGATTGCTGCTTGGGATGATATTCGGATTCGGTCTCGGGAAGGATGCAACCAAGTCACAGGTAGAGAGATGCATCGAGCAGTGCCGGGAAGAGTGCCCGCAGGCTGATCTTCCAGAAGTAGGGGCTCTGCACACATTCACATGGGGATAGCCTTTTCGGATAATCAATATCCATGGACCAGTCCCAGGATTATTTCGGGATGACTCCGTAGATGGGGATAAGTTCTTTTTTTCCCTTCACTTTCAGCGGAGCAAGAGGCACAATATCTGCTGGGAATGAATTCTCATCAAAACTTCCGTCGCTTCTCATAGCATCATAAGTAAATCTGCTGATCAGTATGTCAGGCATCTTCTCACCAGTATCGGGATGGGTCTTCCCTGCAAGGTCACAGAGCCTCGCTCCAAGATTCACAGCATCACCGATCACAGTAAAGTCCTCATAGATGCCTGTCACACCAAGAGGCCCTGCAATCATCCTTCCTGTGTTTATCCCGATGCCTATCGGCCTGTACAGAAGGCCTTTGCTTTCCCTCTCCTTCTCCAGCCCTTTCATCTCATTCTGCATCTTGACAGCAGCAAGGACCGCCCTATATGCATCGTCAGGCTTCTGTATTGGCCAGCCGAAATCTGCCATAATGGCATCTCCTATGGTCTTGTCGATGGTGCCGAGGTTTTCCTTGATTGTCGAGAAGCATCTTGACATGTATGCTGAAAGGAATTCAGTGATGATCTCCGGCTGTGATGTATTCTCTTCAGTGGCTGTGGTGAATCCCCTGACATCAGATTCCAGGATTGTGGCAGTGATGGCTTTAGGCATAAAAAGCTCATGGCTCCTCTCTCCCAACCTTATTATCTCTTCCATGACAGAAGGATCGACCATCCTGGCAAGCGCACTCTTTATCCTGTGGATATCTGTGGCGAGAGTGAATCCATTGGCAGCCCTGTCAGCGAAATACTTGCCTATCATGATCTCTTCAGGACCAATAAGCGGCCTGTATACCGGTGAGTCTGCAGTTATCAGGCCATACATAATCCTGTTGCCCTCTGAGTCATTCCTGAAGATCGGTATCATGAAGCAATCATTATATGCGGCGCTGAACTTGTCATGCTCGTGGTCGCCTGCGGCTTCAAGATTCTTTTTGATGTCACCGATGATGGATCTCGGATCATATCCTGTCTTGTGGCAGACAACACCAGGTATGCCCCTTGCCAGAGAGATGCATTCAAAAGGCCTGTCTTCGACACAGCCCTTGCCCCAGTCCTGCTCCTCAAGCGTATAGAACGCATTCGACAGCAGTCCAAGCTCAAGCCCGGCATCGTCACTGTTCCCTGGCCTTCCCGCAAAATTCCTCGGCACGAGAATGCCGAAATCCATTGCATTCTGCACCTGCTTCGAGACCTCCCTGACCAGCAATCCGGTGATATCATTATTCCCCATATTATCTTCAGCATTCTCTCCTGCAGGTTCTTCAATCCTGCATTCGCTGTATCTGCCTAAGTCATATCTGCCGTCAATGATGGATCTAACCTCATCAATGCCAAGAGCCTGTGTCCGCATCTTTTTCAGCTCATCCCTGACGAAGGAATCCAATGAGCCTTCATCTATACCTGCTTCAGAAGCCCTCTTGTATGCGACCAGAATCTGATAGGCTTTCTGCCTGTACGTCGGCAGGATTATGTCATCCAGGAGCCTTATCGTTTCAATCTTCTCTTCACTCTTCTGGCCCTTGATATGCTCTGCCATATAACTCCCCAACTGGCTGTTACTCACGTCACTGCTGAGCGCTGATTCAAATGCCGCAATCCTGTGCCTTGGAAGGATGATGCCCTGCAATTCTTCAGGTCCGAAATGATCCGCCAGCATCGAGAGATCGAAAGACTCATCTTTTATCTCATCCCACTTCCTGTAGGCCCAGAGCACACCCCTCTCAAAAGGAGTGCACTGGATGAACTTCTCAAGCAGGAACCCGAGATAAGAATGAAGAGCCTTCTTGGCAGCGACCTGATCTGTCTGGAGCACAGCCAGCTGCTCAGGGTCCAGGACTGCCCTGCTGGCCTTGAAATATCCTTTCTCATAATCCGCCCTGTCCCTGAAGACCTCATTGAACAGGATCGTTTCAGCAAGGTCCATCCTACGGGCGTGGTAATGCCTGGAAAATGTCTCAAATGATTCCGGGCTGTCGCTGATCTTCAGCTTCCCGCCCCTTAGCAGCCCCACCACACTCTGGGCTATATCATGGTCTATAAGGAAACCGTCTATCTCTCTGCATAATTCCTCTACACTTTTTGAGGGTGTTGAGTATGGTGTCTCTTTCAGCGCACCTGACAATATCTCTGCAAGCGCCACTATCTGGCCTGCTCTGCCCATACCCCTGGCATCTCCAAAGTTGAGCTTATGATGATCCTGTATAGCTGATCTCTCAACCCCGGAAAGCTCATATCTCCTGCAGATCTCAGCGCCCCTCATCGGGTGCTCAGTCATGGATCTGCCGAATTCAGCCCTGAACTGCTGCTTTATCTCCCTCTCTTCCGGAGAGTCAGCATCGTCTGCAGCCAGGGGAGTCTGCGAGAAAACATAAGACTCCCGGACAGAGCCTATGTCGTGGAGCAGGGCTGCCCTGCTTATCTGGTCCAGGAGCCTATTCCCTCTGATCCCTGTCTCTTCTGCTATCATGTTGGCAACCATCCAGACATGATAAGCATGTCCGACACGGTACTGCTCTTTTCCTGTGAACATCAGGCTGAATCTGTCATGCAGAGAGAGCGCATCAGGTTCAAGCACCGGTGCATCAACTAGCTCCTCTAGTGTGTTGACTATTCCATCCTTGAATAAGGCTTTCTTTCGGTAGGTCATTTTCAGCAGGTTTTATCCCCTGTCTTGGGTTTGCAGGTCCCTGTTCTGCAGGCCGAGTTTTTTGGCTGGCTCTGAGATGAGGTCTATGGCTTCAGCAGGCTGCGGTCCACTGAGATATTCCAGCAGTCTTGAATCTTGAACCTTTCCTTACCATCTATCCAGAACCAAGCCTCTTTTCAAACAAACAGCATAAATCTAGCATAAATTTGGGATGCCTTTAAAAAGGGAATTTCTCTATTTATAAATTTTTCGTTTGGCAGGCAAAAACTTTATATATCCCTACTTGCCTAACCAATCCCAGAATTCTTTGAGGTGCATACTGAAGAATTTCTAGAGGTAATCAAATTGGAAAAAGAGCTCAAGACTGGCACAACTACAGTTGGAGTCGTTTGCAAAGATGGCGTGGTCCTGGCTGCTGACAAGAGAGCGACAGCCGGTTTCATGGTGGCGAACAAGAAGACCGAGAAGATAATCAAAATCAATGATGATGTGGCGCTGACCACAGCAGGGACTGTATCAGATGTCCAGCTCCTGGTGAAGCTCCTGAAAGCAGAGCTCAAGCTCAAGGAGATACGGACCGGAAGGAAACTGCAGGTCAAGGAAGCGGCGAACCTCCTTGCAGGCATGGTCTACAGCAACATAAGGAAGTTCAGCGTCATACCCGGCGTGAGCCATTTCATTCTCGGCGGGAAAGACAGCTCAGGAGTCTACATCTATGACCTGTATCCTGACGGATCGCTCGCAGAAGTGGATGATTTCATAAGCTCAGGCTCGGGCAGCGTGTATGCGCTCGGCGTGCTGGAGACATTATACAAGCCTTCCATGAGCCTCGATGACGGCATCAAGCTGTCGATAAAGGCAGTGAACGCGGCAATGCAGAGGGACGTCGCATCAGGCGAGGGAATAGACGTCATGACGATAACAAAAGACGAGATAAAGAAGGTATTCAGCCAAAGAGTGGATTATAACATCAAAGTATGATCTTATTTTTTTTTAATCATTCTGATCAATATCTCAGGAATGTCCTGGAAAGGATAGGTTCTGAGAATAAGCTTTTGAAAAAATACAGGTTTTAAAAATGCCGGACATAATAAAGGAAATATTGAAGGATCTGCCTGACGGCAAGATCAGCGACGCAGTATTCGAGGCTGCCAACATAGTGCTGTACACAAAAGACAAGGAGTTCTTCCTGAATGACAGCGGGATGATAAAGGATATAGTCGACAAGATAAAGAAAAGGATAGAGCTCAGGCCGGATCCCGCAATCTGCATGGAGCTTGAGAAGGCAGAGAAGCTGATAAGGGAGATAATCCCCGAAGAGGCCCAGATAGCGAACCTGATATTTGACCCACAGAGGAGCATTGTCATCATCGAGGCAGAGAGGCAGGGCCTGGCTATCGGAAAACAGGGAAGCCTCCTCAGGGAGATAAGGGCGAAGACGCTCTGGGTGCCGGTGGTCAAGAGGACACCGGCTATAAGATCAATTCTCATAGAGAACATAAGGTCAGTCCTATACCAGAATTCCGAATACAGGAGAAAATTCCTCGACAAGGTAGGCCACAGGATATATGACGGCTGGATAAGAGAGAAGAAGAATGAATGGATAAGGGTGACATATCTCGGAGCAGCAAGACAGGTTGGAAGGTCATGCCTGTTCCTCCAGACACCTGAATCAAGGGTCCTGCTCGACTGCGGCATCGATGTCGCCGGCGGGGACAAGAACGCGTACCCTTTCCTCGAAGCTCCGGAATTCGACATAAACGAGCTGGATGCGATAATACTCACACATGCGCACCTGGACCACTGCGGTTTCATACCATACCTGTACAAGTTCGGATACAGAGGCCCTGTCTACTGCACACTGCCGACGCGTGATATTAGCGCACTGCTCCAGCTTGATTACATAAAAGTCATGCAGAACGAAGGGAAAGAACCGATCTATTCAGCAGATGACGTCAAGGAGATGGTGAAGCATACGATACCTGTCGGATACGATGAAGTGACTGATGTGACCCCTGATGTCAGGCTGACAATGTACAACTCAGGCCATATGCTCGGAGCGAGCATGGCGCACCTGCATATCGGGAACGGACTTCACAACATGCTCTATACAGGCGATCTCAAGTTCGGGAGGACAATGCTCCTTGAGCCGGCAGTCACAGATTTCCCAAGGCTTGAGACACTCATGATCGAAGGCACCTACGGCGGGAAGGACAATGTGATGCCGAACAGGCAGGAAGCAGATGCGATGTTCAAGGACATAATCAAAGAGACCATCAAGAGAGGTGGGAAGGTACTGATGCCCACTCTCGGATCAGGAAGGGCCCAGGAGGTCATGATAATCATCGAGTCAATGGTAAGGATGGGTGAGATAGAGCCCCTCCCTGTCTATATCGACGGCATGGTCTGGGATGTCACAGCCATCCATACAGCATACCCGGAATTCCTGTCAGGCCAGGTCAGGAAACAGATATTCCACAAAGACCAGAACCCATTCCTGGCAGAGTTCTTCAAGAGAGTCGGGTCGCAGAAAGAGAGGATGGAGATTGTCGAGAACCAAGGGCCATGCATAATAATCGCCACATCAGGCATGCTTGTCGGAGGCCCGTCTGTCGAGTACCTCAAGCATCTGTGCGAAGATCCCAAACACTCGCTGGTGTTCTCATGCTATCAGGGAGAAGGATCGCTCGGAAGAAGGATACAGAGGGGTGAAAGGGAATTCTCACTCAGGACAGCGAAGAACTCGGGCAGGGTCGAGACATACCCGATAAAGATGGAAGTGCACAAGCTTGAGATAACAAACCACAGCGACAGGAAACAGCTCATGGCATTTGTCCATAAATGCAACCCGAAGCCGAAAAGAGTTCTCATGAACCACGGAGAGAGCTCACGCCTCATGGACATGGCAAGCTCAATACATAAGATGAACAGGATAGAGACACTTGCTCCAAGGAACCTTGATGCGGTCAGGATAAGATAGAATAAGGCAGATGTCAATAAATTTTCTAGAAAAGCATAAATAATCGCGCCTATACCACTGAAAAATGGAACTGATACGTCTCAACACTGCAGTTGTGGATGATGATTCCGCGAACAGGAACATATTCAAGTCCATCCTGGAATCAATGGGTCATGAGGTCACATTATACAGTGACGGAATCCATGCCTATGATGCAATGAGAAACGGGGAACTCAAATATCTCGACCTGATGGTGACGGATTATAATATGCCTTCCATGAATGGAACAGAGCTGATAAAGAGACTCAGAAGAGAAGGTTATACTTTCCCCATCATGCTGGTATCAGGGGATTATGAGTCAAGGGGCAAGGGAGAATACACATTATTCCTAAGAAAACCCATGGCGCTTGAAGATTTCTTCAGCGGGATAGGGAGATGTCTTCTCTCAAGACCGGATATACTCATCATAGGCGATCCTGATAATACTGATGATATCACAGAAGCACTGTCAGGGGCAATATGCGGCGGAGTGCGTCACATAAGCCCTGCTGATGTGATGGCAGGAATGAACGGCAATCTCAGCGATATCGGCCTGGTGCTCTGCTGTGAAGCATCCGGCTACCAGCCAGGCCTTCTGGCAGAGAGAGCGAAGCAGCACCTGCATGCTCCAGTCGTGTACTGCACAGACAACCCGACCTGCACAGATACCATAGATACAAAAGCAATAAACAGCACCCTGACAAAACCAGTCGACAGAGAATCCCTCAGGGTCATGCTGCATAAATTCTACAACCCTACAGATGGCTGAGTATCCTGCGGAGATCCTTCTCTTTTATGATCACATCTGCTACCTGGTTCAGCCTGTCGGATTTTGAGTTGAATGCGATTGAGAAACCTGCTTCACTGGCTATCTCTATATCATTCAGATGGTCGCCGATGAAAGCGCAATCTTTCGTAGATATTTTCTGCTCTTCAGCCAGCTTCCTGAGACCGAGAGCCTTGTGCTCGAAATCAAATTCAGTGGCCCTGCATCCGACCAGGGCGCCGTTCCTGTCATAGACAAAACTGTTGATCAGCACATCATCAAAAATCCTCTTGTAATCAGGCATGACTGCCTCAAGCACTGTGTCGACGCTGCCGCTTATCACTGCCAGCCTGTAGCCGCGCCTCTTGAGCTCCCTGAGAGTCTCTATGGCGCCTGGGATGAATCTTATCTTTTTTGCGATGTTGATTATATCCTGCTTCTTTGCACCCTGCTCAACAAACATCTCAATATCATGATCAGCCCATTCCTGGTAAGAGATCTCTTTCTTCCGGAATCTCTCTGCGGCCTCCTTGCGCTTTCCCATATCTGTTTTGAGGGCAAGATGCATGTCAGTCCAGATGAACTCATTGTCAAGTATCGTGCCATCAAGGTCAAAGCAGACCAACCTATATCTCCTGCTTTCCATCACGGCAGAAATCTCTGAATGCAGTTAAATATGTTTTGGTCAGGAAACCTTCTCATAGAATATCCTTTATTGTGATCTTCTGATGTAAAGCTTCCTCTGCTCAAGAATATTATACACCAATGCTGATATGCCCTTCACGAAATCCTTCGGCAGATCCTGCGTATCCTCTTCTTTTGGCAGGATGCGATACTTCCTTTCTGCAGGAAAGAGATCATTGACACCTGTCTCATAGGATATGAAATCATAGGAGAATTGGGGGAAACTGCTAAGCTCCATGGTCCTCACATGGCCTTTTATGACCCTGCTTGTCGCTTCTGCCAGCTGCGATCCAGTCAAGCCTGCTTCCTCTGGTTCAAGGATCTCATCAACACGCACTTCAAGACCCCAATGGGGCTTGGTTATCATGAATGGGTAATCTGTCATATATGGATGGAATCTGATTCCATTTATAAACCTTATTTTTTTAGTACTGGAGAGTACTAAAGAATAGAAATATTTATAAACTTTAGTTACTCAAGAGTGGAAATGGTTGGGGAGTATAAATATCCGAAAAAAGGAATGTTCACAGGATTCTTATTGTTCTCAGTAATATTCATGCTTGGATGGAGCTCAAGCGCGTTATATCAGAACTTGTCAGGCCTTACAATATCAGAACCTTCAAATTTGGTAAAAGGAGACATAAATAGCCTTTTTAAAGCAAAAGAAAGGATTTCACCATCAGACAAGATTACAGAAGACAAGATACATGTCTATAATGATAGAGTGATTATTTATATGGATAATCCGGTATGGGCAGGATTCACAGATACAAACAGCATGGATCCTGTGTTTGATGCTGAATCAAATGCAATCGAGATTGTGCCAAAAAGCCCTGATCAGATCCATGTAGGAGACATAATATCCTATGAGTCAAAATACGCAGAAGGGACAATAATACACAGGGTTGTAGAGAAAGGTGCGGATGATGAGGGTGTCTATTTCATAATGAAAGGAGACAACAACCCAGACAATGATCCGGGAAAAGTGAGATTCTCACAGGTCAAAAGGCTTCTTGTGGCCATAATATACTGATCATCAATAGTCTTTCTTTCTCTTATCTTGTTCTTCTCTGATCATAAAATGATCCATGAACATGCCTATGAATCCTCTTATAAATCATGCTATAAATCCTGCTATAAATCATTCCAATAATCATGCCAATAAGAAACCAGATGCGACATGTCTGCCGACAACATCCCAATCCTTCAGAATTCCCTTATGTGAATAAGAAGCCCGGCATCCCTATAGACCTTCAATGCCTTATCGAGGCTGTGATATGTGATGCCCTCAACAAGCGCATTCTCAGCGATCTTCCCAAAGCCAGATTCCCTCTGCTCTTCAGAGCCATATCCATGATAGAGCCTCTGCATATCATTGCCTGGGACATATGAGATCACTGCTTTTGAGCAGACTACCCTCTCTGATTCGTAAGGGATGCTGTTCCTGTGCATCAGGCCCATGGTCTCGATGTTGGCAATCATGTCCCTCGCGCTCGGCAAGGCGCATATCAAGAAATTGACGTCGTCAAGCTTCCTGAACCCTGAAGGTGCCAGATAAGATGCTGAATCCCAGACACCTTTTACACCTCTGTCAGTATGAAGATGGTAGCTTGTGACCTTGAGCGGATATCCTCCGGATCTGTCTCCTCTGGATCTGTCTTCTCCGGATCTGTCTTCTCCGGATCTGTCTATCTCCGATGCTTTTCTTGCCATGAGCCCTGTGTTCACCCATGCTTCAGCAGGTGTCTGGCTGAAGCCGAAATCAACAAGGATACCATCAGTGTCGCTGATCCTGTAGAAAGCCCAATATTCTTCCAATCCCTGGGAGCTGGCCAGATGTCTCATCCTCTGCTCTGCAGCTGACCTTGACATACTCACCACAGGATGCAGATCCTTCTCATTGCAGACCCCTAATGTCTGCCTGGCCGGAAACCTGTTTGAACCCAGGATGCTGTCAATCACTCCTGCAAGACCTGTCTCAGCAACTGCAGCTGTTGCCGATGCAGCCATAATGCCTGAGATGATAAGGAATTTTCTGCGGTCCATGATTTATGGCATGGCAGGCAATTTAAATAATTTATTATTTTTATAACTAGTTAGTAGTTACAATAATGTCCACCATATATGAAAATAAATGAAAAATGTCATCCACAAAAATAAATGAGAAAATATCATCTGCCAAATCTTGTCATATTCTTGGCCAAGGGCGTGAAAGGAAAAGGCCTTTCATTTGTGACAAAAGTCATGTATCTCAAGAAAATGTAGAATTGGGTGTTCCAGATCTCACAGAAATCAGCAAGGGCTTTCTCCCTGTTCCCTTTGATGATGACAACAATCCAATGGACCACTGCCAAAACCTGGATGAGCATCTTCCAAACACCCAGAATGATCCCTGACACAATCCCGACAACAATCCTCATAAGAGCTTCAGTCCTTTCGTTCATGATACCACCTCTTTCTTCTGCTTCTGCACAGCCATGTTTTTATATTTATCTTTCATGATCCCACTTTCAAGCGAAATATTTAAAAGAAGATGCAAGTCAAAAAATCATATGGAAGCTGTAATCTATACAATATCAAGCGTTATCATAGTATCATTGTTATCTTTGGTCGGGATACTGTTCCTGTTCTTCAAGAAAAAGACATTGCAGCACCTGTTGCTTTTCCTGGTAAGCCTTGCAGCAGGGTCGCTTTTCGGAGGGGTCTTCCTACATCTTTTGCCTGAGGTTGTCGAAGAAGCAGGATTCAGCATCACAGTCTCAATATCAGTATTGGGCGGCATCCTGCTATTCTTCATGATAGAGAAGTTCATACATTGGAGGCACTGCCATGTGCCGACATCAAAAGAGCATCCCCATCATCTTGCGCCTATGAACCTAATCGGGGACGGCATACATAATTTTGTGGATGGGCTGATAATAGCAGTGAGCTATCTAGTCAGTGTTCCAGTAGGGATAGCGACTACAATAGCAGTCATACTGCATGAAGTTCCTCAGGAGATAGGAGACTTCGGAGTGCTCTTGTACTCTGGAATGTCCAAGAAAAAAGCATTGATATACAATTTCCTTTCTGCTCTGACAGCTGTTGTGGGAGCAATAGTGGGGCTGATAATGGGCAATGAGGATCTTGCAATAATAATACTCCCATTTGCAGCAGGAGGATTCCTGTACATAGCCGGAAGCGACCTGATCCCAGAGCTGCATAAGGAATGCGGCATCAAAGATGCAATGCTCCATATGGGAGCACTTATCCTTGGAGCAGTATTGATGCTTGGCATCAAGTTTCTACACTTCCATTAGAATATCAAATCCTGAACCGGCAAAATGGTCAGAATAAACCTGATAGACCCAAGCAATCTTGCAGACCAGCATCTCATCGCAGAGTACAATGAGATACTCATGCTGTTTGGGTATGTCAGGAAATATCCTGAAGCTGTCGGAATTCCCTCTTCATATTGTCTTGGTCCAGGGCATATCCGATTCTTCCAGGACAAACTGCTCTACCTCAAGAAAAGGCATGAATTGATCAAGAAAGAGATGAAGCTTCGTGGATTCAGGACAGAGAAGACTATCAAGCTTTCTGAGTTCCCAAGGTCACTCTGTAATGATTGGGAGCCCCAGGAGAAAGACAAGCAGAAGATCAGGGGAAGGCTTATTGAGAAGTTGAGCAAGAAGCCAGATTATTACTCTTATCATGGTGAGAAAAAAGGGAAGGTGTTCTTTCTGAACCTCATCAGAATGTCAAAATGAGGCCTTAGACCAAAATAAGGCATTTAATGCCTTCATTTATATAACGCTGAAGAAACTTTAATATACCCAAAACACTTCTTCGGGTTATGCAAAAGGCATATGCAAGATTCCTTTATGCAGTATTTCTTGGTCTATTAGCACTGATTGGCATGATACTCCTGCGCAATCACCTGTTCTGGCTGTTCTTTGTGCTTGGAGTCATCAGCGGTCACATGATTAGGACAAGAGATGACCTGATGCTCTATGTACTGACTGCTATACTTGGCACCATTGCAATGATGTCCTTCCTGATCTTTGTGAGCTATCAACTATTCACATCGATCCCTCTATGGACACCGCTTGCCTGGGGCATCTTGTCTATAATATTGAAGAGGCTGGATAGGTCAATCAGAGTGATAGCAAAGTGATAAAGGCAGTGGCAATAGATTGCGGCGGAGTCCTTTTTGCAGAAGGCAAAGCATTTGCAGTAGAAAGGCTGGCAAAAGAGGGACTTGACAGGCAGACTGTGCTGAAAGCACTCGGATCAGAGGAAGCGTCACTCCTAAGAAGAGCGTTCCTGACAGAAGATGAATGCTGGTCAAGAGTGCAGGAAAGACTGCCAGAAGGTTATGATGCCCTATACCTGCGGGATGTCTGGTATGACAGCTACATAATAGATCAAGATATTCTCAAGCTTGTGAAGGAACTGCGGGGCAGATACAAGCTGGTAATCTTCTCTGGGAACATCAAGAAAAGGGTCGAGCATCTGGAGAAGAAGTATAGTTTCATGGGGTTATTCGATGATTTTGTCTGGTCATATGAGCATCATCTAGGTAAGTATGATGACGAGTTCTATAGGCTCCTTATCCGAACAGCAGGAGTTGATCCCTCTGAGATAGCCTGCTTTGAAGATAACCCGAAGCATGCGGAGCAAGCCAGATCATTCGGGATCAATGTCGTGGAGTACAGAAGAGGAGATATTAGAAGGGTTAGGAAAGAGCTCCAAGAATTGGGTGTTATATAAATCCTGGTCAAATAAGGTAAAATTATTTAAATGATGAGCTCTGAGGCATGCCTGAGGTGATTGTCATGCCAAAAGTCATTGTCTATTCTACCGCAACATGCCCATTCTGCCACAAGGCAAAAGAGTGGCTCAAGGAGAACAAAGTGGAGTTTGAGGATGTAGATGTCTCAGCAGACCAGGCAAAAGCCCGCGAAATGATAGAGAAGAGCGGGCAGATGGGAGTGCCAGTCATAGAGATCGATGATAAGATCATCATAGGATTTGATGTTGAAAAGATGAAACAGGCATTGGGGATCTGATATGACATATAAGACATTCAATGTTGTCTCTGCCAATACAAAGTCTGTGGATGAGGTCAGGCGGCATTTCAAGTTCCATGGGTTCAAGCTCTCCACGAAGCCGGACTTTGTAGTTTCAGTCGGCGGGGACGGCACATTGTTCTTTGCAGAAAGGGCTTATCCAGGAATACCTAAACTCATGCTGCGAGAATCAAAGAAATGCCTCAAATGCGAGAATGTGGAGCTCGAACTTTATATCAATGCGCTGAAGAAAGGCAAGGTGAAGACAGAGAAGCATAAGAAGCTTGAAGCCAGCTTTCCGGTAGGCAGGAAGAAAGAGAAGACATATTGTGTAAATGACTTTGTATTGCGTAATTTCTATCCGACATATGCGCTCAGGTTCAACATCAAATCTGGCAAGAATATAATAGGAGAAGAGCTTATTGGAGATGGGATTGTTGTCGCAACATCCTTTGGGGCAACAGGATATTTCGAGTCCATAACAAGACATAAGTTCAGCAGAGGAATAGGAGTCGCATTCAACAACCTCACAAAGCCAAAAAAACATATTTTACTAAATGAAAAATCGAAGATTGAGATAGAGCTTCTCCGCGGAGAAGCAGTCTTCACAGCAGACAATGATCCAGTCATGTATCGGATGCAGGAAGGGGCAAGGATCAGGATCAGGCAGAGCACGAAAGAGATGGGGCTGCTGAGGCTGGGATGAGCACCAAATCATTTATATATCCTATTCTCAAATAATTCAAATCAAGGGGGGATAAAATGTATCTTTATGGAATAAATATCTGGGCTGTCCTTGTTGCAGCTGTCGCATCTTTTGTTCTCGGCGGCATATGGTATAACAAGGCGGTTTTCGGCAAGACCTGGATGAAGCTTTCTGGGACAAAGCCAAAAAAAGGGTCAAATACCAAGATGGTTTATGGCTTCTTGACAACAGTTGTCATGGCATATGTGCTTGCATTATTCATCGGAGCCGGAAGCGGAGCAATCCGAGGCATGGCAATCGCATTCTGGGTGTGGCTCGGATTCATAGCGACGATAACGCTAAGCGGATGGCTGTGGGAGAACAGGGCATTCAAGCTCTGGGCGCTGAACAACATCTACAACATTATATCCCTATTGGTTATGGGAGCCATCATCGGAGCCTGGTAATCAGACAAAAACCTTATCATTTTTTCTTACTTTCTCGGACTTGAAAGGACAAGCTTAAGGGATACGAAATATTTATAAATTACAATTCCACAAAGTATTTTATAATGAATTCAAGTCAGATTGTTCCAGGCATTGGAATACTAACTGGTTTGTTAATGATAATTTTTTATAAACAAATAACAAATGCTTTTCGAGGGTATAATCTCGTTCCAAAAGATCATATAAAGACCAAGACTGAAATTTTGCTGATGCAAATAACTTGTATCGCTGTAGGTTTACTAATGATGTTTACTGCGGCATTAGTATTCTTTGGTTTCTAAGCAAATCTATCTCAGAATTTTTTTGGATATTGTTTAGATGTTTAGACATCGATTTTTAGTTATCTGGGCTGTGTAGCCATACAAAGACCTTATCATTCTTTCTCACTTTCTTTGACCTGAAAGTTATGTTGTCGCCTCTCTTAGCTTCTGAGCTTTCTTTGTCATCTCCATATTTTATTAGAATTAACCTGACAAATCCTTTTCTCTGGGTTGAAATCAACACCCATATTTAAGGATGCAATGAGGAATGCAAAGCTGATAGCAGGTGGCGTCGTCTGTATATTGCATGGAAAAGGGCGCAATATTTATAAATTTAGGATTTAACCACCTCACATGAACCTGAAAATCCCGGGATATCATACAGAATTCTTCTCAGAGATATATACAAGTTCAACCTTGATGGATGCTGAATCAGGCACAATAGAGGTGCAGAAGATCCTGGTGCCTCAACGGTACACCTTGCCCACAATGCCTGAAATCATAAGCCACATACAGCAAAGGGCTCAGGAGATGGTTGAATTTCGCGGAGAGCTTGACCCGAACCTAATAGTAATTTCAAATAATCCTGTAACCAGAATGCTTGGGATATTCCCTATCGAAGTCCTCAACAATATTGTTACAGGTGATAGGGATTATACCCACTTATTTGAGAAGGCAGTACACCTACATGATCCCAAGGCACAATTCCTCAAGGTAAGCTATGGTGAGATACCAACAGGATATATCATGGAAATGATTGAGCATGAGATACCTCTTGACATTAGCTGGTTCATGTCACATATGCTTGACGAAGACCTGCGTGAGGCAGGTTGGGGGTCTCCAATGGGATGCAGATGTCAGATTAGTAAACGGGATGCTTCCTCCAAAATCAGATCTTGATGTGCTGATAAGGAATGAGACAATCAGCTCCAGGACATTCTCCATAAATATTGATAACTACCCACCTAGCGAGGTAAGCGCAGTCTTTGATGCAATATATGCCGCAATAACAAGACCAAGAGATATCTCCAGATTCCCAGATGTATCCAGTATTGGACTAGAAAATGCAGCAGTTTATCCCCTGCAGGCGCTCTACACTAAACTAGCAAGGGAATACCAGATGCAAATGCAGATCCTCAGAAATTATAATGGCTCCACATCAGTGAATTAATCACACTCTTCTGCTGCCTGCAGTATGAATTCCGAAAGCTCCTGCGGCCAATCCTTCCTGATGTCTTCCTTATGGTTCTCTATCTCCTTGAGGACATCAGGCCTTATGCCATAACGGTCGCCCTCGATCATCTTAAGGATCTCCATCTTCGCATAACCAGGAACTTTTTTCACCTGGAAGAGCTGCTGCTTGAGGAGCTCCTTCTTCTCATCCTTCTCTTTATCCTTCTTCTTATCCATCTCAGCCCACATGTCCTCAAAAGAGAAATCCTTCATCTCTGCTTTATCCTGCAAGGCTTCCCTGTCTTCGACGCTGAAATGGCGTCTGCTGAAATCAGAGCCGCTGCTCCTCGCTTCCTTAAGAGAGATCTTGAGAGAGACCATCTCATGCATCCTCTTGAGGAACTCAGCCTTCTCTTCCATCTTGAGGATGTCGCTGAAGCCCTGAGCAATCAGGTTGAATGCAAAAGGCGAAGGCAGTTCAGTGCTGATCTCCCTTACTTCCAAGTCCTTCCCCTCTATCCGCTTCAGCACTTTCTCAGTGTTCTCGATGTCCATCAGATCCTCCAGGACCTCTCTCCTGGCCTCCTTGAGGATAGGGAAATCATCTGAGATGCGCTTCACAGCATTCAGGAGGATCATCGACGAGACCTGCTGCCTGCCGACCCTCTTTGTGTGGCCCTTATAGTTCCTCAATATCATCAGTGCCCTCGTCGCACAGTGCCTGAACCTCCTCTTGAGGACCTCGCTGCTGTCTATGGCCTGCTCGAGGATCTTCCTGATGTCCTGGGGCTTCAGGCCTGACAGGGCTTTCTTCACATTTATCTGCTTATGCGACGCAAGATAGAACCCATTGTCATTGATGCCTATCTCAACATCGATATGCTGCATCCTGCCTACAGCATAAGCCAGTGCCCTTGAAAGGCAGTCATTGACCCTCCTGCCGAACAAGGTATGGAAGACAGCATATTTCTTCTTCTCATCAGAATAATTCTCGACAATGATCTTCTTGTCATGGGAGATCTCAGCGAACATGTGCTGTTCCCTCAAGTAATTGTATATCGCTTCTGCACCATAGCTGTCGACATAAAGGTAATCATTAATGAACCTGAGCACATCTTCCTTTGGATCCTGCATCCTCTGCTCCATCAGGCGCCTGAACTTTCCGATCTCCATGGCCAGGTCGAATGAGAGAGGGAGCATCTCTGAGAACCATGAAGGCACAGTGGGCTTCTTTCCGACAGCAGGGATCACCTGGGCGACCATGCCTCTCGCGAACTGGAACTGATAAGTCTCTCCTCCGAGCACAAAGATGTCATTGCGCTTCAGGCGCTCTAGGAATGCCTCATCAATCATGCCGATTGTCTGGGTCCCCATCTTGACCTGCACAGCAGTCTCGTCAGGGATTGTGCCTACATTGGTCATGAAGAGTATCCTTGCAAGCTTCCCCCTCCTGCCTATCATGTCAGTCTCCTCATCATGCCAGATCTTGGCATAGACATGACGATCCTCAAGAGAGATGTACTTCCCTGCAAGATAATCAATGACCTCCCTGAAGTCATGGTCCGGGTAATCATGGAATGGATATGCTCTCCTGATGGTTTCGAGGAGCTCTTTCCTGTTCCAGGTATCTGAGATGGCCATGCCGAAGATCTGCTGTGCAAGCACGTCAGAGCAGTTCTTCGGGATATGTATGCGGTCGATCTTCCTCTCATTGGCACTCTTGAGCAGGACAGAGCATTCGACAAGATCATCACGGTCCAAGACAACTATCCTGCCTAGGGATGATGCCTGGTACTTATGGCCGGACCTCCCGATACGCTGGAGGGCGCGCGCAACAGATTTCGGCGAGCCCAGCAGGATCACAAGATCGATGTAGCCGATATCGATGCCGAGCTCCAGGCTGGTGGAGCAGACGATGCATTTGACCTTGCCTTCCCTTAGCCTGGTCTCAATGCCATGACGCAGCCTCTTAGACAATGAGCCGTGATGGGCGCCGATCTCCTTGGGATCATCTTCAGGATTGTCGCCGGTCGCAGTATAATTCTTAGGGAACCTTTCCTTGAGGTAGTGGACAACGCGCTCAGTGGCTGCTCTGGTGTTGGTGAAGATCAGGGTGGTGCGGTGCTCCTGTACGAGCCTGTCGAGAAGCGCGTACATCTCGTTGTACATCCTGTCATATGAAGCTGTTATCAGGTTGGGGACAGGGCTCAGCACTTTCAGGTCCATATCCTTGATGAACTGCACGTCGACGATCCTGCAAGGCCTCGGGACGCCATTGTCATAGCCGACGAGGAATTTTGCGACCTCTTCAAGAGGAGAGACTGTGGCGCTGAGTCCTACCCTGGTGAAATGAGCCAGCTTCTGGAGACGCTCCATGCTCAATGCAAGATGGGTGCCTCTCTTGTTCTCTGCCAAGGCGTGGATCTCGTCGATGATCACCCACTGGACTCCTTTCAGGAGCTCCCTGAACTTTATGGTAGTGAGCATGATCGCGAGCGATTCAGGGGTGGTGATCAGGATATGCGGCGGCTTGCCCAGCATCTTTGACCTCTCGCTTGCGGTCGTGTCGCCGGTCCTTGCAGCTACGCGGATGTCCAGGGGCCTGCCTGCTATCTTCTCCATCTCTTCCAATGGCTCTTTGAGGTTCTTCTCAATATCATAGGACAGTGCCCTCAATGGGGAGATATAGATGCAGTACACCCTGTTTTCCAGGATGCCTTTCTCTGAGCTGTCGACCAGCTCGTTGAGGATTGATAAGAAGCCTGTCAGGGTTTTTGTTGAGCCTGTCGGGGCTGATACGAGAATATTATTCCTTGAGTGTATCTCTGTGACGCCGTAAAGCTGAGGAAGAGAGAATTCCTTGAACCTAGAGAAGAACCATTGCCTGACAACAGGGTGCAGAATATTGTGGAGAGCTTCTGCTGAGTCCGGTTCCTTTTTCCAGATTATCATATCGAGTACTGCACCTCATAGGTTATCTGATTCTTTTATCTCATTTACAAATCTTTTGGTTTTGGAGTTCTGATGATCCTTTGCCTTGCCCATTGCGCAGCGTGAAAATACCAAAGGCCGAATAATTGTTTATCAAATTCACTGCGTGAATTTGTTCATAAATTTCTGACCCAGCTTAGCTGGGATAAATCTTGTTTTATCCTTTGGTATTTTCATGATGACATATATGCAGGGCGAAGCATTTTCAGCACTTCTACAAAATTTCCTGAATCCTCTTTAAATGTGAATTGTCGGGTTGACCTATGGTCAGTGAGCAATGCTCTATGTTAAATTTTATTCAATATTGAAAATAAATGGTTGTGATATAATATGATCCTTAGAGTAATGAGGTCAGATAAAAAGGTTTAGGAAAACTGGTAGTGCAGAGGGAATTCAAGGCCTCTTGATGCCATGCACTGTGCCCAATGCTGTGACAAAGACAGATTGGTTCTTATGATATTCAGGCAAGTCAGCTGGCAGCAATCCGCAGGCATATTCAATCTTGACAATATAACCAAAAATAAATCTCCTTGATTCTATCGCACCGCAGCCATTGCAGTTAACTCCGCAGCCATCAGAAACACCTTTCCACCTTCCTTCGAATGCATCCACTGCCCTCTTCTCTGCACGTTCAGCAGTGAGCCAAGGAGACAGAAGAAGGAGGAAAAGAAAAAGAAATCCAAACAAAGCAAGAATCTCTTTTCCCATCTTTCACTTGGCCTTCTCAGCAACCTTGCCTACCCATATTGTCGCAATGATTGCAAGTATGGTTACGAGAACAGCATATACCCAAGGTCCGCCGCCAGACAAAGCGCATAATGCTCCAGCATCTTCGCTTCCGCACGGCCCAACAAACAGAGCTCTGATTGCATCGTTCCATGCAAGAGCTGCAACAAGACCGAAAGCAGCTGTGATCAATGCAGCAAGCTTCTCAACAACATCTTTCTTCATGATATCACCTCAAAATATCTTCTTAGTCTTCCTGTAATATTTAATTGTTTGCACTAAGCTTGTAATCAACAGCACTGCCATTATGACGACTGTGAGGAAAGCGAACCTGTTATAATGATCCCATGCATACCTGAATCTTCCGTGCAGGATGCTGGAAATGCCCCTTGTCATGTAGCAAGCAGGGCAATTGCAGTCTGCAAAAAAACCTGATTCAGGACAGACACCTCCGAATGCAAGAGGAAGAAGAAAGTGCTTCCAGACACATTTCGCCGGGGATTTCGCAAGCAATTCAGTCGGCACAGATGCAAGTATGACAAAAGCAGAAGAGAAATTGAACAGCCTGGCCTGTGGAGTCCGGAAGCCAAGCATGTCATAGACAAAACCAAAAAATGACTCGGGCTTCATTCAACCCACTGGATACCCTCGAACTTATACTTTGTCGCGATGAGTATCACGTCGACAATCCACCAGATACCACATCCGCCCATTGTGATGAGTTTCAGGATGCCAAGACCGATATGGCCCATAATGAACCTGTCAACTCCAAGGCCCCCGAACAATATCGACATAACAAGACATAAAATCCAATTGACTTTCTTTGCCATCATATCACCTTTTTTATTTAGATCATTTAACTCTACTTGTATCAATCTACTTGTATTAAATTAGTTTTGCGTGTTATATTATAAAATTTATCATGATTATTATTTACTTTATGGTAGTAAAAATACAAATATTTATATATCCCCCTAAATTTGTGTATCCTATGCAATCCAGATTTATCCAAAGATTAACCTCAGGGGATTATAATAGACCAGGATTTATGATCTCAGATTTCTTCCATGCATATCTTGGCAGCCTGAAGAGGGCATGGACAACGGTCTATAGCGGAACAACAGAAGAGAATTTTCAGACTTGTGCATTCAGGACAAGATTCGGCAATATACTATTTGATAAAAGCTTAGAATCCGCCCATCATTATGATGAGCTTTATTATTCGCCAAGATTTGGATCAGCAGCTGTGTTTGGGATGCAAAGCGCTGAGAGCATCGGCCACACCCCATTAGTCATGGAAGGAAGATGTCTTGAGGATGAGATCGTCATGGTCGGAACCCTGCCAAAAGGTGAAGCCTTTTTTGTCGATGCTATCTGGAGGATATCAGACGCAGATTGGCTTAAAACCTTCCAATCCAGGGATGGAAGTGAAAAGTGGCGAGAACATTATTCCCGGTATGATCCTTCAATTCTTATAAGAAAGTGACCCTCATTTATAAATAATTCAAAAAATTTATAAATGATTCTCCTCATTTCTTTATTGTGAGAGAAGAGAAAAAAGCTGGCTATTTGGCTTATTTCTCAGCAAATGAATGCTGTATTATGGTGATTACAGATTAAAACTAAGTTAAAACCAATTTTACCAAGTTTGAGAGAGAAAAAACGCTATCTGGTGTTTGAAATCATCTCAAAAGAGAAAATAAAGGATTTCAGGCAGATAAAAGAAGATTTCTACACTTCTTTCACTTTCTTTCTAGGCATATTGGGCTTAGGAAAGGCAGGCATATGGATACTTCCGGACAAGTATGACCCGAAAAGCCAGAAAGGCATCATCAAGGTAAACCATAAATATTCGGATGAGCTGAAATCATGCCTGTGCTTCATCACAAAGATCGGCAGCCAAGAAGTGATTGTCAGAAGCATAGGCCTGTCGGGCATACTCAACAAAGCTGAAGCGCTGATAAGAAAATGAGGATTCAACCAAATCAAAAAATAATGTCAAAAGATGAGGTGAAATTATGCAACCAATGCAGCATCAGATGATGGGATATGACAGGGCGATCACAATGTTCTCCCCTGACGGAAGGCTCCTTCAGGTAGAGTACGCGAAGAAGACAGTAAGGCAAGGCAGCACAGCATTAGGCATGGTGTGCAAGGACGGAGTGCTGTTCGTGACAGACAAGAGGATAGTCGATCCGCTCGTCGTGCCTGAATCAGTCGAGAAGATATTCCAGATAGACGACCATATAGGCGCCACAGCCTCAGGGATACTCTCAGACGCAAGGGTCCTGATAGAGCGGGCGCAGGTGAAGTCACAGCAGCATAAGGTTACATACGACTCGCCGATAGACATACTGACAGTTGTCAAGGACATCTGCAGCCTCAAGCAGATATGCACCCAGTCAGGCGGGCTGAGGCCGTTCGGCGTCTCCACACTGGTCGGGGGCATAGATGCAGTCGGGCCAAGACTGTTCGAGACAGACCCGACAGGGATATATTTCGAATACAAGGCGACAGTCATCGGGGAGGGCGAGCCTGAGATGGAAGAGATACTCCATAAGGAATACAGCTCAGACCTAACAATAGAAGAGGGCCTGAAGGTCGCGATAGAGGCTTACAAGAAAGTGATCAAGGGAATAACAGTCGACCGGATAGATGCCGCAATCATCATGGCAAAGGAACCTGTATTCACAAGACTGCCGAGGGACAAGATACAGAAAGTGTTCGGCGGAAAGAAGAAGTGATCTAAATGGGAAAATCAAGCGGACCAATAACATTCGACCATGAGAAGCTGAAGCACTTCAACCTCGCGAGGCTCAAGAAGGGAGGGCAGGTCTTTGAGATAGTGATCAATCCGGATGAGGCTATAGATTACAAGAACAGGAAGGTGAAGGACCTCAAGGAAGTCCTCAGGTCAGAGAACATCTTCCATGATGCCAAGAAAGGGATCATGGCATCTGAGACAGCGATGAAGGAGATCTTCGAGACAGAGGACAAGCTCAAGATCGCCGACATGATATTGCAGGAAGGGGAGATACAGCTGACTGCAGAGCACAGGGAAAAACTAAGAGAGGCGAAGAAGAAGAGGATAATAACACTCATAGCAAGGAATGCATGCGATCCGAAGACAGGGCACCCTCATCCGCCGCAGAGGATTGAGAACGCGATCGAAGAGGCGAAAGTCAAGTTCAACGAGTTCAAATCTGCCGAAGACCAGGTGAATGACGTGGTCAAGCAGATAAGGGCAGTCCTCCCGATCAAGTTCGAGCAGAGGGAGATAGAGATAAGGATACCTCCGAATTTCGCTGCAAAAAGCTATTCTATACTGCAGAGGTTCGGGAAGCTCCTCCAGCAGGACTGGAAGAATGACGGGAGCCTGCTCTGCGTCATCGAGATACCGGTCGGCCTCCAGAACGATCTCCTGGACGAGCTCAATCAGATGACCCATGGAGGGGTAGAGACAAAGATATTAAGATCAAAATGAGCCTGGTAAAATGACAAAAGGAACAGGATATCAGGCCAGAAAACAAACGATTAGGTGATAAAATGGGAACGATATTAGTGAAAGAGAAAAGTGTCGTTGTCCCCGGAGAAGAGCTGGCAGAAGGGATGGATTACCTGCCTGCGCAAGGGACATACAGACAAGGAGACTTCATAAGAGCCGCAAAACTGGGCCTTGTGAATGTAGACGGAAAGGTGATAAAGCTCATACCTCTTTCAGGGAGATACCTCCCGAAGAAGGGAGACACAATCATCGGGCAGGTCATTGATATATCCTTCAGCGGATGGAGGCTCGACATAAACTCAGCCTACTCAGCAATGCTGTCGCTTAAGGATGCCACCTCTGAGTTCATAATAAGGGGGGCAGACCTGACACAGTACTACAACCTGGGCGATTACCTTGTGGCAAAGATAACGAACGTCACCTCGCAGAAGCTCGTGGACCTGTCGATGAAAGGCCCGGGGCTGAGGAGCGTCAGGGGAGGCCGCATAGTGAAGGTCAACACCAACAAGGTCCCAAGAGTCATCGGAAAACAGGGATCGATGGTTGTCACAGTCAAGAATGCGACTGATACGAAGATCATCGTCGGCCAGAACGGCCTGGTCTGGGTGATGGGCGAGAATCCGAAGATGGAAGCCCTGGCAGTCAACACGATCAAGAAGATCGAGGCAGAAGCCCATATGCCAGGACTGACCGAGAGGATCAAGAATTACCTGGAAGAAGAAGTCAGGAAGCTCAAAGGTGAATCACAATGACTTACGACAAAAGATATGACGGAAGAGACTGGACCCAGCTGAGGGATATCGAAGCCAAGGCAGGAGTCATCAAGAAGGCTGACGGCTCAGCATGGTTCAGGATAGGCAAGACCGGGGCATATGCCGCAGTCTACGGCCCAAGAGAATTATACCCTAAGTTCCTGCAGGACCCTGAGAAAGGAGTCCTGAGATGCAACTACAACATGATGCCATTCTCAGGCGCAGGAGAGAGAGTAAGGCCGGGGCCGAGCAGGAGATCAAAGGAGATCTCAATGGTCACAGAGAACGCACTGAGGCCGGTCCTCGACCTCAATGAATTCCCGAATGCAGTTGTTGATGTTTTCATAGAACTGCCCCAGACAGATGCAGGATCAAGATGTGCGGGCATCTGCGCAGCGGCGATCGCGCTGGCTGACGCCGGGATACCCATGAAGGACCTTGTCGCAGCAGTCGCTGTCGGGAGGGTAGATGACAAGCTTGTGGTCGACCTGGATTACCAGGAGGAAGCCTATGATAGCGGGCCGACAGCAGACATACCTGTCGCGATGATACCCTCGACAGGCGAGGTGACGCTTCTCCAGCTTGACGGCGAGATAAAAAAAGAGCAGGTAGTGCAATGCATCGAGCTTGCCAGGGAAGCCATCAAGAACATAAACAGGATACAAAGGGATGCGCTGAAGGACAAGTACTATTTCGGGGATACCCACGACATGGCGCTAAACGATGATGAAACCCAGGAATTTGAAGGGGGTGATGACAGTGAATAAGGAACAGAAGAAGCATATCATACAGTCACTCAAACAGGGAGTCAGGCTTGACGGCAGGGATCTTGAGGAATACAGGGAAGTCATAATCGAGACAGGCATCTCAGCGACAGCAGAAGGCTCAGCAAGAGTCAAGCTGGGTGAGACTGAAGTGATTGCCGGAGTCAAGATAGGCATCGATAAGCCATTTCCAGACAGGCCGGATGACGGGATACTCATGGTCAATGCAGAGTTCCTGCCGCTGAGCTCGCCGGATTTCGAGTCAGGCCCTCCAGGGATAGAGTCGATCGAGCTGGCAAGAGTCGTGGACAGGGGGATCAGGGAGAGCAAGATGATAGACCTGAAGAAGCTGTGCATCAAGCCAGGCGAGAAAGTCTGGGGTGTCATGATAGACATCTGCACAGTCAATGTCGACGGCAATCTGCTGGATGCAGCAGGCCTTGCAGCAATGGCGGCAGTGAGGGATGCGAAATTCCCCTCATATGAGAACGACCAGGTAGACTACAAGAAGATGACAGAGAAAGGCCTTCCGTACAGCAAGCTTCCGATACCGGTCACAATCTTCAAGGTGGGCAATGTGTTCCTTGTCGATCCCACAGAAGAAGAAGAGGACCTCTATGATGCGAGGCTCACAGTGACCACAGAAGAGAGCGGACAGCTGTGCGCGCTCCAGAAAGGTGGCGAAGGGCCGCTGTCAGCAGATGATGTGAAGAAGATGCTTGAGATGGGTGCATTAAAGGGTGCAGAGCTCAGGGAAAAGCTGGGGTGAAAATATGCCTGAACAATACTCAAAATACGAGAGAGCCAGGCTCATTGGCAGCAGGGCACTGCAGATCAGCCAGGGAGCGCCTTTCATGATAAAGATATCAGAGAAAGAGCTTGAGGAGATAGGCTACAACCCGCTCGAGATCGCAAAGAGGGAATTCGAAGCAGGAGTCCTTCCGATAGAGATCAAGAGAAGCATGCCTAAGCTAGAGACCAAAGAGAAGAAATCCCCATAAGAAAATCCTCCGGACAGCATCTGAAGGATGATGGAAGCGGCTCAAGATGAAAGAAGTGACTGAAGAGAAGATGAACAGGGACATCGATGTCACAAAGAGGGCTCTGGAAAAAGCAAAGATCATTGTTCCAGAGAACTCCCATCTCTTCTCTGTTGCAAAAGACTTCTATGACATGGCAGAACGATACTTCAATGATGCACTGCACTTCAAAGAGAAAGGCGATTTCGTGAGAGCGGATACAGCGGTGTATTACGCGCATGCATGGCTGGATGCCGGAGCACGGCTCGGTGTATTTGATGTGCAGCATGATTCAACATTATTCACAGTTGACTAGGTGTTGGCATCAGATATTCTTCCCATGTCTCATATCCTATATCTCCGAATACAGGCATTTCTCACTCAAAATTTTTCTCTTATAAGTGAATAAAGCATATCAATGCAACTTATATATGCCCGCATCTGGATTCTATAACACAACTAAAAATAAAAACACCAGGGAGAATGAAACTCAGGATATGTACAAGAGATTATCTCCGGACCATAATATGATCCCCCCTGACCGGATGATGCGGAATGACAACGAATATGAAATCCTGATAAGCCAGCTCCAGGAGAATGCAAGACATCTCAGGGGCGATGCACTCATCATGACGAGCCTGGCGAAGTCAGGCCATGTCGGCGGATCAATGAGCTCAGCAGACATATTCAATGCACTCTATTCTTTGTTCGCCAGGGTATCTCCTGATGACCCGTGGAATCCAGAAAGGGACAGGGTCGTGATAGGTCCCGGGCATTACAGCGCCATAGCCTATGCAACACTGGCAAGGTGCGGTTTCTTCCCATTGGATGATGTATACACGGGTTTCAGGAACAGCACACTATTCGATGGCCATGTCAATATGCACATCCCCGGGGTCGAATGGAGCACAGGCAATCTCGGCCAGGGATTAAGCGCAGCAGCAGCGATGGCTTATGCGTCAAAGCGCAAAGGAATAGGCAATATGGTCTGGTACATCTCCAGCGACGGCGAATCACAAAAAGGACAGCTTGATGAGGCCAGAAGAGCCGCGTCAAAACTGGGTCTTGACAATCTTGTGGCGATTGTCGACTACAATGAGAGGCAGATCATGGGGGATTTCCACAGGATAATGGATGTTGATATCTTCGGGCAGTACACAACAGACGGCTGGGAAGCCATAGGCTCACGTCAGGAGATAATAGACGGTCATGATTACAGACAGCTGATAGAAGCGCTCGGCAGAGGAAAAGGAACAAGAGGCGGAAGACCGAAGGTGATCATCGCGAGGACAGTCATGGGGAAAGGATATTCAAGAATAGAAGGGGATTCACGCTGGCACGGCAGTCCGCTCCCTGAATCAGGCGACGGCCCGAATCTTAAAGAGGCTCTTTCAGAACTCGGCTTGAGCGATGAAGAATACTGCCGCATAAGGGACAGGAGGACAACTAATGACGGCAGGAATGTAATAAAATACAGCATCCCCAAAAGGCCGCTGCCCAGGCTCATAATAAATTCCGGCAAACCAAGAGTATACCCTGCTGGGGAGAAAAAGAGCCCGAGGGAGGGGTACGGCAATGCACTCATGGATCTTGAAGCGCTAAATCCTGGCAAGATAACCGGAATAGACCATGATCTGGGTGGCTCCACACAGATAACAAGGCTGTCTGATGATTCTCTGCTCCAATTAGGGATTACTGAGCATAACGGAGCGGCATTCGCAGGAGCACTCTCACTCGAAGGATTCCTTGTCTTCCATTCTACATTTGCAAGATTCGGCATAGAGGAAGTGTTCAACCAGCAGTATCTCAATGCACTGAACAGGACCAATCTAAAAGCTGTATACACCCACATAGGCTCGACAGTGGGGGAAGACGGAGCAACGCATCACTCAGTCAACTATATAGGGATGATGAGGCAGATACCCTCATTTGAACCGGGTGAGAAAGGTTTCAAGGTCATGATAGCCGCTGATGCGAACCAGGCTGACAGGATGATCAGGCACATGTCCACAAAAACAGGCAATGACATACTTCTCCTTTCAAGAGAATCCCTACCAATAATAACCGACAAAGGAGGCAAAACCTACTATGGGCGGGACTATGTGTTCGAATACGGGAAAGATGACTGGCTGAGGGGAGATGAAGATTCAGCACTCACAATATTCACCTATGGGCATATGGTACAGAGGGTGCTTGACGCTGTCAGCGAATTCGCAGATGAAGATATAGCCGTCGTCAACAAGTCATGCCCTCTTGAGAAAGATGAGGAGTCGCTCGGAAAATCGCTCAAGACAGGAAAGATACTTGTCGTCGAGGACCATCTTGAGGATACAGGGCTTGCGAGCATCCTGTCAAGGGAATTCTGGACAAGAGGCCTCGCCAGCGAAAATTTCCATAATATGGGTGTGAAGAGATTCGGCATCAGCGCGCCAGCAGAATCCGCCCTCACATACCATGGCATAAGCACAAAAGACATAAGACTGAAGATCCAGAGCCTGCTTTAGCTTTTCTCCCTCTCCAGTCTGAGGAGCTCAATCTCCTTCTTCAGCTCGATATCTGCATCCTTCAGTATCCTGTTCTCTTTTGTCAGCACAGATTCCATCTTAGACTCGATGTTAGTCAGCATCAGCTCAAATTCCTCCTCTGTCTCGGCCTGCTTCCTAAGCACCTGCCTAATAGCCTCGAGCAGGACCTGGTTCTGGGAATGCAGCTCTTCCCTGACTGACTCAAACATGATCCTCACCAATTCCTTATGCTCTTCAGTCAACATAACAATCACCTCATCATCTTCGGATAGATACCAGGAAGCATGAAAACCTTCTTGACATTCACAGCTCTGCCCTTATCAGCCATCATCTGCCGGGACGAAGCCTGCGCGTCGCCGAGAGCGACAAGCTCATCCTTCAATGTCATCACTGCGACCATGTCACCTTCCTCAATGCCTGAATCCAGCTGGGCTATCCCCGGGACATTCAGATTGGCGCCATGGCATAGTGAGTCGACAGTTGAGTCAAGCACAAAGATCTTAGGCAGATGGGAGACCGCCTTTTCGATAGGCTGGATAACATGCTTGATGTACAGATCATCCCCCTCTCTGAGATAATGGAATGCATCAGTAAGATCCTGCAGGGTGAACAGGGTAGATTCATCAAAAGGGCCTGCCTTAGACCTTCTCAGCTCGGCCATATGTGCGCCTGTACCGAGCTCCTTGCCTATATCATGCACGAGCTTCCTTATGTAAGTGCCGGCCTGGGTGCCGACCCTGAAGAGCACGTCCTGCTCCTTTATCTCTATGACATCCAGATAATAGATATCCCTTTCTCTCAGCTCCCTCTTCACAGCGCTCTTCACAGGAGGCTTCTGCATTATCTTCCCCCTGAACCTTTCAAGAACCTGCCCCAGTCTTGCCCCATCAACCGGCTTATGCAGGTGCATGAGACATATGTATTCCTTGCCTGCGATGAGCAAGGCCTGAGCTGCCCTGGTTCCTCTCCCTAATGCAATCGGAAGAACACCTGTGACCTTCGGGTCAAGAGTCCCTGAGTGGCCCGCCTTACTGATGCCGAGTATCTTCTGCACATAAGCAGAGACCTGATGACTGGTGGGGCCTCTGGGCTTGTCGATATTCACAACGCCATAATTAATGATATCAGAAGCTTTCCTATCCTCCGGCAGGCAGCCGAACTTAGGGTCTGTCTTAGCCTTCTTCCTCACAAGAAGTTCTCTCTTTATCTTTTCGAACGGCAACATTTTAGATTCTTTGCACTCTCTATGGGTGTATCCCCAGAATATACTGTCATATAAAAAGGTTTACATCAAACCATCAGACAGCTTCCGGTGATCCATGCCCGCAAACCAAGCATGCACAGAATCTATAAAAATAAGATCTATAAGAACACAATGAATAAGAATTAGAACATAAAAAACAGGAACTGAACAACAACCATGGATCATGCAGGTTTCTTATCCCCTGAATCTTCTGCACCTTCTGCTTCAGCAGCTTCCCCAGGCTCATTGTCAGACAGCTCAGCTCCAGGCGCCTCTTTTGCAGGAGACTTCTTCTCCTTATTCTCAGCAGGCTTCTCACTCTTCTTGCCTGCGACCATATCCCTGAGCTTAGCGCCGAATTTCTTCTTCTGCACTTCACTCTTCTCCTCGACAGGAGCGCCGACAAGCTCAACCCTGACAATGCCCTCGTCATCCTTCTTCGCAAGCACTTTCACATGATGCGGAGGATTCTTAATACCATGCTCCCAGAGCTTCATATTGAGATGCTTGCCAATCCTGACATCGTCAGACTTCATATGCTTGCTGATGAACTCCTTCACAGCCTTGACAGCCTTGTTTGTCCTCTTATATCTCTGGACCTTAAGGAATTCTTTCCTGAGCGGAATATTATACTCTCTTTCCATCATGATCACGCTTTTGTCTTAGTCCTTCTCCAGTTCCTCTTCACTTCAGTATGGCGGCCTGGATGGACCCTCTTGCCTGTACCATAGATCTTGGGCACTGTCCAAAAAGGAGCCCATCTTGTCTGCCTGCCCAGCTTGGCAAGCCTCTGCTTCTTGTTCGGGTGCTTATATCTCGCCATTGTCATTCACTTTAACTTCATTCAATCTTTCCTGATATGAAAATCAGCCTTCGGCTGCTGAAGCCTCATGAGCAGATCCCTGAGCTGGTCATCCTCAATGATGCTGACATTATTCTGCTGCATCGCCTGGAAGAGCATTGCAAGGACATTCAGCCAAAGCTCAGGATGGGCTGTCTTGATATTGCCATACCTTGACAGGGCATCTTTCGAAAGCCTCTGCTTGACAAACACGTCCATCGCACTTATCTGCTGCCTGGCATCCTCATCCTGCTGTTCCTTCTCAGCCGGGTCTTGAAATCTCTGCAGGTACTCTGTAAGCCTTCTCTTCTTTATTTCATCAAGATCCATTTTCACTGGGAGGGAGCCGGAGATCCTTCTGTCTTTCCTGTCTTCTCCGGGGCAGCCTTGTCTTCAGAGCTTTCAGATCCTTCAGCTGCCTTCTCCTCAACCTGCTTAGGTCTCGGTTCAGGCTTTGCCTCATGTTTCGGCTTCTCAGCCTTCTCTTCTTTCTCTGCCGGCTTCTTTGTATTGAAACCGAGTGATTTGTATAAGTCTGATGCAATCTTGTCGAGGAATGAGATCCCCTTTGGTGTAAGGACCCTGCCCTTATGACTGTCCTTGCTCTTCATCTCAATAAAACCTGCAGCTGTGAGCTGCTGGAGAACCTTTCTAAGGATAGAGCCGCTCCCTTTATACTGATGCTCCGGCTTATGGCCCCTGTTCTTCTTGCCACCATACTTTGTCCTGAGCTTCGCAACACCGATAGGCCTCTTTCTTGTGTAGATATATCTCAGCACAGCAGCTGCCCTCATATACCACCAGTCATCCTGGGCCGGAGGCCTGTCCTTGAAATGGCCGGTCTTGACAAATGAGGCCCAGTCCGGAGGCTGGATAGCATCAATCTTCTTGAGCTCTTCAGCTGCCTTCCCTATAAGATCGTTCGGCGGGACATCATAAATTGTAGTCATTTTTCCTGTTCACCTTTGGGGTTATTTATATAGTTTTTTATTGATATTATCATCCTATGGTTATAATCAGGCCATTTTTTTCTTATATCCTCAAACAGGTGATAAAATAGCCTTTTAACTCCATAATAATACTTACAGAACCTCTAAACCATTTCTTAAACCCAATGTTCAGAATTAAATGGTGGTTTATATAGATTGCGGATGGATTGCGGTTGGATTGCGGATGGTTAAATATAAATAGAGCCCTGGAAACATGATAGGCTAATGAATGAGTCAGCAAAAAAGGTGCTAGTGACAATATCCATCCTGGTATTGTTAGGGGTAATACTCTTCCTCATGTTCCAGAAGAACAAGACAGCAGAATTCCCCTGCGAGGCATGCCAGGAGATGAGCGAATGCAGGGGAGAATGCACGAGCTACTGCATGAAGAACTTCCTGTTCTATGTGGAGACAAATGCGCAGAGCAACGGCACGATAACATGCCAGTGCAACTGCAAGAATCCGCTCACTGCATTCAAGAGCACACCGACTCAACAATAATCAAGCGCAATAATCAAGCGGTGGTTTGGGGGGGAAAAATGAGAAACCTACTGATAAGCATAATGCTGATTTTCGGATTCATAGTCGTGTATTCAAATCCTGGCGCGGGACCAATCACCGGGAAAGCGATCAGCATGAATTCGCTCACGAATGTCAAGTATGTAATGGGACATGATGCTGATCCTGTGTACAAGCTGAAGAAGCATGGCATGGAAGACAACACACGTTGGCAGAACTGGATGGAAGAGCAGGACAGGATAAGGTTTGAGAGGAAAGTGAGAGAGAAGAACTGGGACAAGAAGAAGGCAGAGTTCTGTTCTGAGTTCGATGCTGACTGTTCACTGTTCTATGATCCGAAACGAGGAGAATGGAGAGAGTGGGCATATGATCCGGACATCGACGGACCGGATGGTGACTAAACTTCCACAATAAATCATTTTTTATTAAATCAAATTTTATAAAATCAAAATGGGGTGGTTTTTATCGAGGGTTATAAACAGGATTTTGCAAAACTATTAGCTGAGACCGGCTCCTTGTTCTTCGATAACGGCCTGAAGCTGAAAGACAAAAGAGAGACACCATATTTCGTGAATATGGGCATATTCAATTCTGGAAGGCTGATAAACCAGCTAGGTGAATATTATGCAGATATGCTTGTCAGCAGAGGGATGGGGGGCGAGGTCGACATAATATTCGGACCGAGCTACAAAGGCAGTGCAATCGCTGTCGCCATGGTCAGCTCATTGTACCAGAAGCATGGATTGGACCTGAAGTTCGTCTATGACCGGAAAGAGGAAAAAACACACGGAGAAGCGACAAAAGCAGGATCGATGTGGGTCGGAGCAAAGTTCTTCGACGGCTGCAGGGTCTATCTCGTGGATGATGTCGGGACATCGATGCAGACAAAATATGATGCAATAGATATGCTTGCAGCAGAAGCAGAAAGACAAGGCATCAAGATCAATCTTGTCGGAGTGGGGATCGGGGTTGACCGGGAACAGACAGGGCCGGTCTATGATACGGATGGGGCTCCTAAGAATGAGAAAGGAACAGATGCAATCAGAACATTTGCAGACAAGACAGGGATTCCAGTGCACAGCGTCATAGGCATAAGAGAAATCGTGCAATTCCTCCACGAGAACCAAATCCCTGTGAAGGTCAGAGGGAAGATGAGGCCTATCGATGAGGTGCTGATGAAGGGTTTTGAGGCTTATATGCGGAAATATGGGGTGGGAAGATGAGCATCATAAAATATCAAAAAAGCATAATCCCTGCATGCGATGTAGCGACACTGGAAGAACTCAGAGACTTGGTGAAAGCCACACATGATGTTCCAGGTGTCGGAGGCTATAAGATAGGATTTGAATTAGGATTGCCATTCAGCATACCAAAAGTCGTTGAGACGATAAGGGAGTTCACTGATCTGCCGATAATATATGATCATCAGAAAGCAGGCACAGACATCCCGGCAACAGGAAAGAAATTCGCGGATGCAGTAAGAGGTGTAGATGCTGTCATATTCTTTCCCCAGGCAGGACCTGTAACACTTGAAGCCTGGATCAAAGCAGCTCAGGAAGCAGGACTGGGCGTGATTGTCGGCGGTGAGATGACACACAAAGGATATCTCGAGACAGAAGGAGGCTATCTGAGAGCAGGTGCACCGGAAGAGATATACAAGCTGGCGGCATCACTCGGTGTCAAGGATTTTGTTGTCCCAGGCAACAGGCCTGAGAGGATCGGGATATACAAGAAATTGTTGGTTGGCATGGGTGTTGAGCCTGTATTCTATTCACCCGGATTGATCACACAAGGTGGCGACATTGCAGAAGGGGCAAAAGCAGCAGGCAGGTTCTGGCATGCAATCATAGGGTCAGGGATCTATGAGAAAGGCACAGTCGAGGCCATGAAAGAGGCGACCAGATCATATGCAAGCCAGCTGAAGTGAGAAAGTGCAGATAGGAATAATATTCGGCATAGTGTCCCTGCTTGGATGGGGTTTCCTGGATTATTTAGTGGCAGTTGCAGTAAGAAAGCATGACAGGATCAACCTATTCTTCTGGCATACAATAGTCGTCGTGGTGCTCTTGAGCATCATATCAGTTGTCACGGTACAAGATATGATCCTATCATGGAAGATACTGGCTCTAACAATCATCATGGGTGTCTTAGGTACAGTCGGAACTTTAGGTTATTATAGGGCTTTCCAGGAAGGGAAACTGACCTTGATGAGCGCTCTAGTCAATGCTTGGCCACTGCTTACGATAATCCTGGCAATATTATTTCTCGGTGATCATATCACGAGATTCCAGGGATATCTGATTATTGCCCTCATTGTCGGATCTGTGCTCACATCAATAGAGTTCCACAGGTTCAAGTATAAGGGATTGACAGCTGGCCTCAAGCATGTGATCATCCCCTTCTTTGCATGGGCATTCTATTTCATGGTGTTTGACATATTCACTGCACAGATCGGATGGATGCTTGCCATATTATACACCCATATATTCATATTAATCAGCACAATGATCTATGGACGATTGACAAAGATGGATTTCAGGTTCCATAAGAGCACGACAAGATATGTCCTCAGCATAGCTGTTTTGGAGGTGGTTGCATTCATATGCTATGGGTTGGGCATCACTTATGGATTCACAGCCTTGATAGCCCCCATAATCGCAGCAGTCCCTATAGTGACCGCTATACTGGCAAGGTTATTATTGAAAGAGAGGATATACCTGAACCAGAAGGCCGGGATAATCATTGTTGTCGCATGTTTAATATTATTAGCGCTGTAGTTGTCCCTAATTGCTCATAATGATTCTTAACCTCATTTTTCCAATACAATAATATTTTTATATCCTGCTCATCGCTGAATGGTTTTTGATGAGAAGATCCAATTTCAGGGACAAAGACATAATTTCTATCAATGACCTGTCAAAAGATGAGATAATCCATGTTCTCGAGACAGCGAAAAAAATCGAGCAGATGAGCGACAGGAAAAAGAGCAGCCTTCTCCAGGGAAAGATCCTGGCCACATTATTCTATGAGCCGAGCACAAGGACAAGGCTGAGCTTCCAGTCTGCAATGAAGAAGCTTGGCGGCCAGGTGCTGGGCTTTGCCGATCCACAGAAAGGAAGCTTTGCAAAAGGCGAGACTGTTTATGACACCATCAAGATGATGGAAGCATACAGCGACGTCATAGTGATAAGGCATTTCTGGGACGGAGCTGCGAGGGTTGCAGCAGAAGCGACACACAAGCCGGTCATAAATGCCGGGGACGGAAAGAACCAGCACCCGACCCAGACGCTCCTCGACCTCTACACGATAAAGAAGACACAGGGCAAGATAGGAAAGCTCCATGTCGCGATGGTCGGAGACCTGAAATATGGCAGGACAGTCCATTCACTCGCCTCTGCACTGAGCATCTTCGACGCCACACTCTATTTTGCAGCGCCTGAATCCCTCCAGATGCCTGATTATGTCATATCAGAACTTGAAGAGAAGGGCATCAAATTCACACTGCATGAAAAGATAGAGGAAATCATCGATAAAGTGGATGTGCTCTACATGACAAGGATACAGAAAGAGAGGTTCCCTGATGAGACAGAGTATGAAAAGGTCAAGAATGTATATGAGCTGGGCAAGTCCATGCTGAAAAGGGTCAAACCCAACCTTAAGATAATGCACCCTCTCCCCCGCGTCACAGAGATAAATAAGGATGTGGATGACACAAGATATGCCCACTACTTCCAGCAGGCTGCAAACGGAATACCTGTCAGACAGGCATTGCTATGCTTAACATTGGGAGTGATAAGATGAGTTATTCACATTCCGAATCCAATACTCCTGTAGTCAAAGTGGATCTTCCCTACACAAATAACACCAGATTAGGGGTGGATAGTGGAATGAGCGAAGATACACTTGATGCGTTCGTGTGGTTCCTTGGCGCTGTCAGGACCGTTCCAGACTGGTATGGGTGCCCTGAGGCACTCATGTACCTCAGTCGAAGGGATGGGAGCCAGGCACACGTCAGGATGCTGTTCAGAGGGATAGATTTCCACGGGATATGCCTTGACAAAGGTGACGCACAAGAAGGCGTCTTCATCAACAGGACAGAGCTGCCTGACTTCGTCACACGAAAACTGATCTATATATTTTCAGATCCTCAAGACAACTCGCTCGAGATAAGGATGCTGGTGAACTAATGAAACAGATAACAGTGAAGGCATTGGACAATGGGACTGTCATAGACCACATACCCGCTGATGAGATATTCAAAGTGGTTGAGATACTGAACCTCAAAGAGGAGTTCATGGTGCTCGGAACAAACTTCTCAAGCAAGAAGATGGGAAGGAAAGGGATAATCAAGATCGCTGACAAGGAATTGAATGAGAATGAGCTTAACAAGCTTGCATTGGTCACGCCGAATGCCACCATCAATGTCATCAAAGACGGCGAAGTGAAAGAGAAAAAACAGGTGAAGCTGCCAGAGAAGGTCGAAAACCTTGTCCAATGCGGCAATGCAGGATGCATAACAAGATTCGAGAATGTCAGCACAAAGTTCCATGTTGTCGCAAAGAATCCTGTGACCCTCAAATGCCATTTCTGCGAGAAGACCTTCATGCGCAACGAGCTGGTCCTAAGATAAACTATAAATACTCCTGTTCTAATGCAGTATGCATGACAGTCTATGAGCCAAGAGAGGACAGCTTCCTGCTCCAGAAGCATGTGAAGAAGCTGGCAAGAGGCCATGCGCTTGATATGGGGACAGGCACAGGGATACAGGCCCTTTCTGTTTATGACAAGGTCAAAGGGGTTGTCGCTCTTGACATAAATCCAGAAGCAGTTGATCTTGTCAGGAAGTCGATAGAGAAAGGCGGGATAAAGAACATGCTTGCATATGAGTCAGACCTGTTCGAAGGGCTCGAGAAAAACCAGGATCAGATAATCGAAACGCTGAGAATGAAGGAGATGAGATTTGACACAATCATCTTCAACCCTCCCTACCTGCCATCTGATGAATATGAAGATGAGGACACTGCCTCATACACCTCTGGAGGCAAGCAAGGGCATGAGTTGCTGGAGAGATTCCTTGAGAATGCCACAAAATACCTGAAACAGGATGGCATAATATTAATCGTCTTCAGCTCGATGACAGACAAGGCGATGGTGAACAGGACACTGAAAAAGAATCATCTCATCTTCGAACAGCTTGACAATGAGAAGCTCTTCTTTGAGGAGCTTTATGTATACAAGATATGGTGTGGATGAGGATGGATGACCTGCCAGCAGAAGTGAAGGAGAGAGTACAGCAGTTAGAAGCGTTCATGAAGGGGCATCGCGGGGCCATCTATACAGGCAAGTATCTTGGCAGGAAAGTCGCGGTCAAAGTCCAAAGGAGCGACACAGATGCTGTGGGAACAGTCGATAATGAAGCAGAGAAGCTCAAGGTGCTGAACCAGCATGACATCGGCCCCACACTGCTTTTCTCAGGCAAGGATTTCATGGTATATGAATTTGTCGAAGGGGAGTTCATACTGGACTATTTCGAGCACTGCGCACGGGAAGAGATGCTGGATGTCCTCAAGGATGTGATGAACCAGATGTTTGCGCTTGATCAGCTGGGCATTAACAAGGAAGAGATGCATCATCCAGTGAAGCATGTTGTCATCAGGGTTCATGACAGGAAACCAGTGCTGCTTGACTTCGAGAGGTGCAAGCATAATACAAAAATGAAGAATGTGACACAATTCTGCCAGTTCATTGTCGGCGGCAAGATGATGCCCTACATGGAGAAGCATCAGTTAGGTATAAGCCAGGCAAAGATGCTTGAGCTGGCGCAGAAATACAAGAATGAGAGGTCAAAAGACAACTTCAATGACATAATGGAATTACTGAGATGATTGGTCAGATGAGGAATACCTGGCTTTCACCTGTGCATATAACTCATTTGTCTGAGGAAGCCTCCTGATATTATCCATCAAGATGCTTTCGAAAAGAGAGAGCTGGGCAACAAGCATATCGATCTTCTCCTCATCTTCTGAAGCAGCCAATTCTGTGAGCATCTTTTCTATTTCTGGAGGGCCTGATCTGCCAGGACCCTCATTTTTGCTTAAATCATACCCTCTCATCAGGCCATAGATGAACAATATCCTGAACTCATCTTTCAGTGCCTTATCCGGGTCCGCTGCGCATCGGAGAAAATCAATCATCCTTGAAAACTGGGTCTCACTAATATCAGTCATTCCGTCAGCCTTCTGCCTTAACCCGCAATATTCTGACCTGCATTCTGCAATCCTTGCCATGAGCACCTCAAGACTCATTTTTTTTGATGGCAGGAAAATTTCAATATCCCCACCATCCCTTCTTGCAAGGCCCAGACGATAAGCAATATAATTCTCCATCAACTCCCGGTGAGCAGGGTCCCTGAGAACTACATCCTCATAGTATTGTCCAGGTGCTTTCATGCAGATGGTGATATCTGCGGATTTAATAATATTTTGGGATATATTTTTAAATCAGAAAGGCAAACATATGTTCATGGAATTCGATGAGAAGGTCTATAAAGCATTGCGGAAAGTGCCAAGAGGAAAGGTCACGACCTATAAAGAGTTAGCGAAAGCGATCCACTCGAAAGCATACAGAGCAGTGGGGGGAGCGATGAAAAGGAATCCAAGTGCTCCAGAGATCCCATGCCATCGTGTTGTCAGGAGTGATGGATCAATCGGAGGATTCGGCGGCCAGACAAAAGGAAGGAAGATCAATGAGAAGATCGCATTGCTGAGGAAAGAGGGTGTTGAGGTCTCTCAAGGGAAGATAGTTGATTTTGAGAAGAGGCTCTACAGATGGAGATAAGAGAAGTGTCATTTGAGGAAGCGATAAAGCTTGACAGGGAGATACCTAAATTCTCTGGAGAGAACAAGCTTGCTGATAACATAAACCTGATGAAAGAGAACAAGAGCCTCTGTATCATGGTTTTTGAGAATGGCAAACCCTGTGGTTAATGGCATCATATGACCGGTACAAGGATGGAAGCTTCTATTGCTGGATGACAGGGGTCAAGCCAGAATATCGCGGCAAGGGCGTTCTAAAACTGATGATGGACCATCTGATGAAGTGGGCAAAGAAAGAGGGTTATAAAAGTATCAAGATAAAGACCAGGAACAATAGGAGAGAGATGCTTGCTTATCTTGTCAAGTACGGATGGAATATCCTGGAGATAGATGACAGGGGTTCAGTTGAAGAAAACAGGATAATATCAGAAAAGGAAATATGATTATTCTTCGTCGGGCTTTTTCTTCTTCTTGGTCTTCTTGATATCCTTCTCAAGATCAAGCTTCTCAAGAAGCTCTTTATACCTGTTCCTGATAGTGACCTCAGTCACACCCGCAACATCAGCGACTTCCCTCTGGGTCCTCTTCTCGCCGTGGATGAGAGCGCTGACGTACAATGCAGCTGCTGCAATGCCAGTCGGGCCTCTTCCGCTTGTCAGCTCAGCTTTCTGAGCCTTATCAAGGATCTCGACTGCCTTTGACTGGGTCTCTGCACTGAGCTTCAATGAAGATGCGAACCTCGCAATGTAATCTGCAGGATTGCTTGGAAGGATTGCAATACCAAGCTCTCTTGTTATGAACCTGTATGTCCTTCCTATTTCCTTCTTCTCGATGCTGGAAGCCTCGCTGAGCTCGTCTAGTGTCCTAGGCACATCATGACGCCTGCAAGCAGCATACAAGGCCCCTGCAACCACAGATTCCATTGAACGGCCTCTGACAAGGCCTCTCTGGACTGCCAAAGTATATATCCTGGCTGCTTCTTCCTCTACAGATTTCGGGAGCTTCAGGAAAGATGAGACCCTCTTCAGCTCTGCCAATGCGAGCTTGAGATTCCTCTCGATAGCAGTGCTTATCCTGTACTGCCATTTCCTGAGCCTGAAGAACTTGTTCTTTGATTTTCCGCCGAGCTTGTACAGGTCAGCCTTCTGGCCGACTTCAGTGCCCAATCCCTGGTCGAACTGAGTATAAGTCATAGGAGCACCAGTCCTTCTCCTGGCCTGCCCCTGATCAGAATCAAACTCTCTCCATTCCTGGGTGAAGTCCACCATCTTGTCTTCGATGACTAGACCGCAGTCTTTGCAAATGACCTCTCCCTTCTCCTTGTTCCAGAAAAGGTTTATACCGCCGCATTCCGGACATTTCTTCACATATGCCATGCTATCACCTGTGCAACTAGGATTGTACAATTACGGATTTTTTTACCCCCTTAACCCCAACTTTGTTTGATTAGTAACTACAATAAGTTTATATAATACATCTATAAGTTATATATAAAGGTTTTGTTTTTATTTATAAAGCTTTCGCAAAATATATAAATTTTTCTCGGAAATGCTGTTTAATAATTTTGCTAAAACCTGATAAATCCAGGGCAAAATTTAAATAAGCCGCTCAATCAATCACATCATCCTTGAGGTGATTAAATGGAAAAAACAGCTAAAGAAAATTCTAGTGGAAATTCATTCGCATATCTTGCAATTGTTGCGATAGTTGCGATTGTGGCCCTGGTGGTGCTTGTGAGCGGGAGAAACAACGATTCAGTAACTCAAATGATATCTTCGGATTATTGTAAACAAATCGGAGAAAGTTTTGGACTTGAATTGCTAGAGTTCCAAGAAAACAGGTTGATACAAATTGATGAATGCAAAATTATCCTTGAATCAAAATATGATCAGATTATGCTAGATCGTGGGAATACTGTGGGTATGACACTGCAGGATGAGATTGGTGAACTATTGCCATATGGAAATCCCTTTAGAAATTGCAGAAAATATGGATTTGTAGCCTATCTAGATTGCCTTTCACAATACATCTGAGCTTTTTTTAATTTTCCTTTAAAAATATTTATAAAGTGCAGTTTTTTCTTAATGACAAAAATGCCACGGTCGCATAATCTGGTATTGCGCTAGCCTTGAGTCACGCGCAAGCAAGCTAGTTTCCTTCGGGATGTCCTGGTTCGAATCCGGGCCGTGGCGTATTCTTATCCTGAACCTTCCTAACCAATTCAACGACTGCCTCGCAATGCAAGGTCTGGGGAAAGAAATCAAACAATGCAGCACTCTTGACAATATAATCCTTGAATTTCTTCAGATCCTTGGCTAGCTGCCCGATATTGCAGGATACATAGATAATCACTTCTGGCTCCAGCCTTTTCAGCTCCAGGATGGTCTTCTCATCCATACCGCTCCTTGGAGGATCGGTTATGACATACAAAGGCTTGCGCAATGGAACCTTCCTAAGCTGTTTGGCGTCAAGGAGAATCGCCTTTGCATTCTTCACACTGTTCTTCTCAATATTAAGCTCAGCTGCCCTGATTGATTCAGGCACATTCTCGACTATCAGCACATCCCTGAAAAGATCTGCGCAGATGATGCCGAAGCAACCTACACCACCATACAGATCCAGGAGGCATGCGCTCCCAGTATCATACTGACTCAGGACATCGCGGCCATAGCTGTACATCTTCTCAGCCATGCCATGGTTGTTCTGGAAGAATCCCTGGGAGCTGAAGGAGAAATGCCCGCCAAGATAGGTCTCCTCAAGGAAGGAACGGCCTTTCACCACAAAGAAATCATCTGAGACACTCGCATCAGAATCCTTGGGCACAAAAGTCACCAAGATATTGTCTGCAGAAGTCCCCTCACTGAAAGCTCTGACCTGCCCGATCGCCTTATCCAGATGAGCAGAATCCCTGTTAAGCACAAATGAAATGCCCGAGCCTCCTTCTGCGCACCTGATCACTGCATATCTGAAGGTCCCTGCCTGTCTTCTCCTGTCAAAAGCATCTGCACCCTTGAAATATGCCCTGACCTCATGCAAGAGCCGGTTCAGCACCTCATCTGAAATCACACATCTATCGATATCCACAAACCTGTCAGGCCTGGATTTCTGCCTGAAGCCTATGCCCTCGCTGAAGAAGATGAAATCCATCCTGTTCCTGTAATGATATTCATCGCCGAAGAAAGCCTTTACCTGCCCGAAGCCGATGGACTTGGCAAGCCTTTTCCTCTTATTCTCGACCTGCAATCCATAGTCAATATGCTGTGCTGTGCAGCCACCGCATTGGCTGAAATATTCGCATAAAGGATCTCTCATGATATGCTATCAGAATCTCCCATATAAATAATTAGCCCTGCGATATCCTGATAAACAGCATCCTTAGGAATACCAGCAGGATCATCAGGCCCAGATAATGAATGAAGAAATCTGCCAGCAGCTTGACAGAGCTCGGATTCTTCATCTTATCGATCTTGATGATTATGTGGCAGGCATAATAATATGAGAAGATGAAGAACAGGATGAAATAAAACCATGATGCTGAGAAAGCACCGAGGAAGATGACAAACAAGATAGAGATCGAGAGGAAGACATAGATCTTCAGCTTGGACGGCGCAAAAAATTCTTTCAGGTCCATGAAGCCATCAATCGGACAGAGATTTAAAAATGTTTAGAAATTGACAACACGCAGCTGGGGCCTTTCTCTCTCGCTCCGGATTATCTTAGACTTCACAAGGTATTCCAGGACCTGCACAAATCCTGGATCATACCAAGTGCCAGAATGCCTCTTGATATCATCAACAGCATCAATAGCAGAGCGGCTGTCCTTGTAGTTCCTCCCATTCACCATCACATCGAATGAATCAGCAATCCTGATGACTCTTGACTCCGGCAATATCTCCCTGCCTTCCAGACCCCTCGCGTAGCCTGTCCCATCATAGTTCTCATGATGCTGGCTGACAACGACACCCACCCTCTTGAGACCTGGGATCATGCAAAGCTTCTGAGCGCCCAATTCGGGATGGAATTCCATCATGGCCCTCTCCAAGGCCCCATATCTCCCTTTTGTCCTGATAAGCTCAGAGGGAACAAGCATCTTGCCGATATCATGCACCATGGCAGAATTCCTGAGGCATCTCATCTGGTCATCAGAGAACCCTATCTCTGAACCCATCCCCCCAGCAATATCACTGACTCTCCTCGGATGGCCCAGATTCATATGATTGGCTATCTCAAGCATGCCCATAAAGGAACATATTGTTGATCCTGAGACCTCAAGCAGTTGCAGATGAGATTCCACATAATTCGCAGGAACCTTGACATGCTCGATATCTCCCTGGTCAAATCTCCTGCCTGTGCTTCCGAGCACTATCGCACCAATGACCTTGCCAAAATTGATGATAGGATAAGTCAATATGGAGCCTGACTCTGTGCCGCACACAATATTGGCATCAACACCCGAAATATCAGGACCTGTCAAGGAAGAGTATCTTGAGCCAAGACCATTCATCAGAGATACCTTGACTCTGCTTCGCTGCTCATCGTTCAGGCCCCGGCTTGCACCAAGCTGATAGAAACTGTCATTAGGCGCCTTGAAGGCAACGAATCCGAAATCATAACCCACTGAATCCTTCAGCGCATCAAGGGATTGCTCCATCTTGTCATTATTGTATCTTGTCTTGACACCTGTGTTCTCCCTCCTGAACCACTCAAGGTCAGTGGAATCAAGAGCAAAGACAACAGAGCGATCCTCATCAGGGATAGCCTGAAGCAATAGATAAGCATTATTCCGATCTGCGACAGGATTGGGCTTGCCTGGTATTTGCAGTCCAGCATACATCCTGGATGCCTGGCCGATAATAGCAGTCTGGCGCATCCACTCATCATAACCTCCCTGCTCCAATGATGGTATCCCAGAAATATCTGACGGAATCTCATCAAGGCCTACCATGGACATGAATTGCTCATTTATCCCAGAAACAGCTCCGTCACGCCGGTACTGGATGAATCCGAATGGACCAGCATTTATCAAACCGATCATTTCCTGCGCATCCAAAACCCTCAGACAGTTCTCCATCAAGCCTCATCCTGCCACCTCTCCTTTTCAATGGAAAATACCCAAATCACTGATCAATTTTATTGATTGTCAAGTAGATATGGGATTTAATCCTCAGGCAGGAGAAATAGTGCCTATAAAAGCATTTGTGTAATCATATCCATGTAATCACATTTATGTAATCATATCCATGTAATCAGGAAAACGAAAAATTATAAACCCTATTTTTTTAATCACTAATCCTATGCGATTGCAGTACATAAAACTTGAGAACATAAGGAGCTATGTCACTAACATGATACAATTCCCTGAAGGTTCTCTGCTGCTTAGTGGAGACATCGGCAGCGGGAAATCAACTATACTCCTAGCAATAGAATTCGCCCTGTTCGGACTCAAGAGGAAGCAGCTCTCAGGGACAAGCCTCCTGCGTCATGGGAAACCAAGCGGCAGTGTTGAGCTGTGCCTCGGCCTCGACGGGAAAGAGATAATTATCAAAAGAGGGCTCAAGAGGAGCAAGACAAGCGTGACGCAAGACTCAGGATATATCATAATCAACGGCGTCAAGGAAGAGCTGACACCCATGGAGCTAAAGGCCAGGGTATTCGAGATACTTGGATATCCAAGCGAGCTCGTAGGCAGATCCGAGGACCTGATATACAGATATACTGTCTATACACCCCAGGAAGAGATGAAGCACATCCTGTACGAGGATCCTGATGCCAGGCTTGATACTCTCAGGAAAGTCTTCGGAATAGACAAGTACAAGAGGGTCGTCGAGAACACGAATATATTCCTCAGAAAGGTCCGGGAGACCCAGAAAGAGCTTGAGGGCCAGATACAGGACCTTGAAGAGAAGGAAAAGGCATATCAGGCCCGCGAGGAAGAGATAACCTCACTTGTGCTGAAGCTGGAGACAATCAGGCCAAACCTCGAGAGGGTCCAGAGACAGATGAGAGATGCCAGGACAAGGTTCGAGGAGACAGAGAAGAAGATAAGCGAGCTCATGGAGCTCAGGAAGCTCAAAGAGCTCAACGAGCAGGCATTGAAGCACCTGAATGAAGACAAAGAGAGATGCAAGTCAGAGATAGCAGACAGCGAGCGCCAACTGGCACACCTCAGCAAGGAAGCACAGGATGTGCTGATAGAGGGGATAATCGAGGATCCCTTGAAAATCGAAGAGGACATAATCAACCTCCAGAACAGGATATCAGAATACAACACGAACAAGATAAGAACAAAGGACAAGATCAATTTCCTGACACAGAAGATAAGCGAGCTCAAGCATGATATCAATGAGAAGACTGCAAGGGCTGATGTGGATGTGAAGAGACTGCAGATAGAAGACATCAAGAGCAGGATATCAAGAAAAGAGGAGCTGGCCGAGTCCATCAGGCGGGCGGAATCAAGAATCGAGACGCTCAGGGACAGCATCAGCAAACTGAGAGCCCACAAGGAGAACACTGAAGGCATTATACAGGACATATCAGGCTTAAGGGAATGCCCGACATGCTTCCAGCTTGTCACAGAAGACCATAAGCACAAGGTGGCTGTCAAGCAGAAATCAGTATTGGGAGAGTTTGAGAGAAAGCTTACAGATATCGATGCAGAATATAGACGAATAATCGAGGACAGGGATCTTACAGTACAGAAGAAAGAGGGGATATCAAAGCTGGAAAGGGAGTATGATAGGCTGATGCTGGAGATAAAGCAGGCTGAGAGCCTCAGTGAAGAGGTAGAGAAGAAGATGAGGATCATCTCAACATATGAGGCTGAGCTGAAGAAAGCTGCCGAGGACAGCAAGGCCTTCGAGAGCTTCGACGCGACAGGTGCAGCAAAGAGCATAGAAGAGCTGAAAAGGAAGCTCAATGCAATCAACCAGATAAAAATCAAGATGGAGCGAAAGAGAAATATCGAGAACAACATGAGACAGGCAACTGCCAGGATTGAATCTCTCAGCAAATCACTCATAGAAAACCAAGATAAGCAAGACAAGCATTCCAGGAAGATAAGGGATATAGATGCGCGCAGATCACAATTGTCAGGTGTTGAGGGTATATTCGACAAGATAAAAAGAGATCTGGAAGAGATAACAGAGGCTGAAAGGAGACTGGAGCTGGATAAAATATCAGTGGAGAAAGAGAAAGAGACACTAGTGAACATAAACAAGTCATTGAGGGAAGAGATCAGGAAGAAGCAGGAGACAAGAGCGAGGATAGAATCGCTCCTCAAGCTCAAGAACTGGTTCAGCGAGCATTTTGTGAACATGGTCAATACAATGGAGAAGCATGTCATGTACCGCGTCTATAATGAATTCAATGACACATTCAGGAAATGGTTCAATGAGCTCATTGAAGAGGAAATAATGACCACAAGGCTTGATGACTCATTCACACCGCTCATTGAGCAGAATGGATATGAAGCAGAGCTGGACGCCCTGTCAGGGGGTGAGCGGACTGCGGTGGCGCTCGCTTACAGACTTGCACTGAACAGGGTCATAAATGACATAATCTCAGACATTAAGACAAATGACCTGATCATACTCGATGAGCCCACAGACGGGTTCTCGACAGAACAGCTCGACAAGGTGGGTGATGTGCTGCGGGAGATGGGGGTCAAGCAGACCATCATAGTATCACATGAGACAAAGATCGAAGGATTTGTAGATAATGTGCTGAGGGTCAGGAAAGAGGGGCATGTCAGCAGCGTGTCATGATCAGGTTAATCAATCCTTTCAGTCCTCCGGATTTATTTTTCTTGGCAGGACAATGTTTTTTGCAGGATCATGACCACTGATGCCAAGAATGCTCCTGCAAGATTAAATATTATATCAAGAATCGTGTTCTGCCATTCCCCACAGCTGTGAAGTCAGCTGGCACCTTATTTAAGGAGGACATTCGTTACACTCAGTCCTCCGAATTTCTTTTTCTTGGCAGGACATTGCTTTTTGCAGGATCATGATCATGGATCCGAAAAGAGCCCCTATAAGGTTGAATATTATATCAAGAATCGTGTTCTGCCATTCCCCAAAGTCACCTGTGCCATAGAACAGAATACCCTCACCTGGTCCGAAGAACCTGAATCCCACATATTCTGTTATCTCAATTATGGACCCAAATCCAAGCGATATCATTATGGAGAAGAGAGCGATCTCGAACAATTTCCTCCCCCTGCTGATGCCATTACCCCTTGCTGTCTCATACAGATAATTGAAGACAATGAGGCAGAAGACAAAAGCCCCGAAGAAATGGGTGTAATGGTCATATCTTATCCCAAAAGGCTCAGTGGAATACCAGCCGAAAGTGCCAAGGCCATGAAGCAATATCCCAAGAGAGCCCATGACCATCAGATAAGGGTTTATTTGATACTTCTTCCTGACAGCATAAAGGATTAATGCGATGCCCATAAGCATGATATTGTCGATGACCCATTCCGTGCCTTGGAATGATGCATAGATATAGAATGAGATCAAGATAATCAGAAGCAATGATATAATCGACTGTTCAATCCTATCCTGTTCTACCATTTCAGGAAGTTAATGTCCATAATTCTTAAATCTTTTGCCTGCAAAATACAACATGATTAGACCCAAAAATGGATAGACCTAAATCAATAATAGACCTAAATCAACGATAGACCTAAATCAATATGATCCATCCCTTGGTCCGGCAAATGTCTGGATAAGATTATTCGCAAGAACACTGACCTGTTCTTCAGGTCTTCGTTCAGGCAGATCCAGGCCTCCCAGAACACGCGCATAACAATAATGTAGCATCTGGCTTGTCAACCTGAAATATGCTGATCTCAGCTTAAGGATTGATTTCAGCGCCTTATCATTGTTATGTGCCTTCAATTCATCTTCTGCATTATGGTATTGCCTGTCAAATTCAGAGACAAGCAGGTCTATCTTCCTCGCCTTCTCAGGACTCTTCATTGATTTGTGATACCTTAATGCAGATGAGATGTCCATGTCCAAGATGCCCATTATATGATTCAATGATTTCATATGGCCGCTGCAATAAGATTTGATCCTTTCGACCCTGGATGCAAGCAACCCTTTCTCTCTTCCGTCCTCAAAATTCGCTTCAATGAATCTCAATGACTCATGCGCGAACATGTAATCCATGTAATTGAGCGCATTATCAAGGGCTTCCTGATAAGGATTCCTGAACAATCCCTTTGCCTTGGCAATCATCCCCTGATATCTCATCTCAAGGGCGGACCTGGCGATCTCATACAAGGTCTGGATCTCATTCAGGCTTCCGTGCCCAGGACTTGTCAGAACCTCAGCAGTGATCTGGGGATTCAGCTTGAGCAGGAAAACCTCAATCACATCATCAAGATTCACAGATCCTTCTGAACTGCCATATCCTATCGTGCTTTCTATAAACTGCTCTCTTGCACTCTGGTCCATAGAGAAAATATCAGAATCATATAGGCCATGCTCCCTAAGCCTCAGGTCCTTCCTAGTCAGCTCTTCATCAGTCCCCATAACAGGTGGCAAGCCCGGATATTTAAAAAGTTAATTATCAGAATATATAAATCAGTCCAGAATCGGGCATATCCTGAATCCGTCCTGCCTCTTCTTCTGCTTGAAAAGATGATGGTTGCCCTTATCAACCTTAAGCATATCCACATCAAGGATCTGCAATTCACCAGGACTGCCTCTCCTGGGAGTGCCATCACTGTCATAGACCCCCATCAGCAGATAGAATGAGATCTTCTCAAATCCAGGAACATCAGGATCCTCCACTATAATCCCTCCCGGTATCATCCTCAAGCCTGGTTTTCTGTTCTTCCCTAACATAGATTTCGCAAAATATGAGAACTCAGGATGGGAGTATGGCTTGTCCCTCTCCCTCAAAGCCAGGAGGTCATAGGTTATATTATCATTCTCCTGCAGATTTCGCAGTACATCATCTGCTTCTGAGATATCACCAAGTATCAGCTTTGCTCTCACCAGATCATGTATGGGATCAGTTCCTGAATCATGGATCTTGTCAATAAGGCTCTGGTATGGCTTCTTGTTCATGATTATCCTGGCAAATCTCCTTCCAGCAGAGGCATGGCTCCTGAACTCCTCTTCTATCCTAGGCATCTCAGTTTCGAGAAACCTCCTGGAATCCCCCTGTGTCGGATCATATTCAGCAACAACCTCATATCCAATACCCCTGAGTATATATCCCAGATGGCCTATAAAACCCTCAAAATCTCTTGTCACTTCACTTGGCAGATAATTCTTCCTTACAAATTCAGCAGGCTGAGTCCTCAGGTATTCTTTCAGGTCCGACATCATCTCATCCAAAATAATATCACTCAACCCCCTTGTTCCTTGAGGCATGGACACTACAGCTGAAAAAGAACCAAAATTGCCTGCAATAAGATCAGGGATAACAGCTCCATTCGCAGCCAGCCAGGCATTTGCAGCAATATCTGATCTTGTCCACTTATCATAATAATTGTGCAATCTTTCCTGAAGCATTGACTTTTGTCTGAACAGAGAATCCGGAATCGGGACACTCAGGCTGATGCCAGGCAGAAGACCTCCTTGGTATGTTCGAGGCGGATTAAGGATACGCAGGTTATTCTCATCAATTCTTGCACTCACTCCGTCATATTGCATGACATTGCCAAGGCCCATCTTAAATCACCAGAAAATGAACGACCGGCCTCAGAAAGCCTGGACGTACAAAATATGTGCAAAATTAACGATGTCTAATATATACCTAATCAAATCCGGGTTATTGGGATGATTCATTGGGTAACAATGTGTTTTTTATGTTTATAAATGTTTTGGTTATCCCTGGATTTATAGGTTTTATCATCAGTTTTTCAGAAGAATCCATAGCAAGCTTTAAAATAAGGTGGCTTATGGATTCAAGCATCGGGGCTGTAGTGTAGCTTGGCATCACTGGCCCTTGGGGCAGAGCTGTGCGCGAGTGCAGCGCTACAACATGGGTCCAACCGGGGTTCAAATCCTCGCAGCCCCATCAATCCAATCTAGGTTGCTGTCACAATGGAGAAAATAAAGATCTGGGGATATTGCATCATTGCCATAGGGCTGCTCTTCCTGATACTTGATGCCGCAACAATAAGATTCTGCCAGACCATGATGTGCAGGGCAACGCAGCATTTTGCTGTCGGCTTGATGGTTCTCCTATCTCTGATTGTCGGCATCGGCATGATAAACTACCACAGGATGAAACATCTTGTGAAGATGAGATGAATCATGGATATTGTGAAGACGAGATGAACCATGGATATCGGAAAAATCAAGGGGAAAGTGCCTGACAGGTTCTATGCAGTATTGGAGCAGGAGAAGATAACAGAGCTCAGGCCAAGCCAGGAGAAAGCAGTGGCAGCAGGGCTTCTCGAGGGTAAAAACCTCCTCGTCTGCACACCTACAGCATCAGGCAAGACACTCATAGCAGAGATGGCGATCATGAACTCTGTGCTGCGAGGGAAAGGCAAAGGTATCTATATCGTGCCCCTCAAGGCACTAGCCTCAGAGAAAGCTAAGGATTTCAAGAGGAAATACGGCGAGATGGCAAAGATCGCACTGTCAATAGGAAATCTCGATTCATCTGATCCTTATCTGGCAAAATATGACCTGATCATAGTCACAGCAGAGAAATTCGATTCACTGATAAGGCACAGGACCCCATGGCTGCAGGATATATCGGTTGTTGTCGTAGACGAGATACATCTGCTGAATGATGCATCCCGAGGTCCGACACTCGAGGTGCTTATCACAATACTCAGGGAAGTGCTCCCCAATCTGCAGCTGATCGGGCTGAGTGCAACCATAGGGAATCCAGACAATCTTGCAGGATGGTTAGGTGCAGAGCCCGTCATCGACACCTGGAGACCGGTCAAGCTCTACAAAGGGATATATCATGACGGAAAAGTGGAATTCGAGAAATAAAAAATATTATGCGCAGATCACTTGACCTTAGTCTTCTTGAAGCCCGACGACTGCTTGAACCTCTTCTCAGCTATCTTCAGGATGTGCTCAAATGCTTTTTTCGTGATGACATTCATCTCGCCGAAGCCTGATTCATTGGCTTCCAGCACCTTCCCCGGCGCCTCAATCCTGACATTTATCGAGTACTTAGTCCCTTTCCTCGTCTCAGTCTCAGTGCCGCTGTACTTCTTGACATGGAGCACCATCTTTATGTCCTGATGGACAGCCCTCTGCATCCTGTTCCAATACTGGTCAATCAGCTCATTGAGCATATCTTTCTCAGAAGAGTCCAATTCTGATGATCCAATCAGCTGGAAATCCATGAAGCACCTTGTCCCTGAATAAGAAAAAAGAAATTTAGGCCTTGCCCAGAATCCTGAAGACCTTTGTCCCGCACTTAGGGCATACTCCTTTCACTGCTTTCATCTTGTTCTTCATCACGACTTCTGTCGGGTTCTTGATCTCAACCTGTTTCTGGCATTTCATACATCTTGCTTGTGGCATAAACTGCACCTCTTTTTTTGTGATTGTTTTTGTAATCTGTATTTATGCCATAAATCCCATACCAGTATATAAACTCTTCTATTTTTCTAATCTGTTTTTATATGAAAATTATTAAAATCACAAAATTATGGTGCCTAACAACCAGATTATTCCCTTTTTGTTACCTTAAAAAGTGTAGCGTAAACTATATAAGTATCTGATAGGGACTCCGGGTCAGGTGGAAATATGTTTGATCTATTGCTTTATCTGGGGGACAAGACAGAGCTTTTCGGAAATCTCAACAGCTCGACAGTCACAATCTCAAAAGACATAGGCATATCCCAGCAGTCAGTGTCGAGGAAGCTCATCGAGCTCGAGCAGTCAGGCATGATAAAGAGGCAAGCCTCGACATCAGGCATAACCCTCTCGCTCAGCGAAAAAGGCAGGAACAGGATACTTGACCATTTCGAATACATAAGGAAGATTGTCGACAGGAACAGAGTGGAGTCATTCAGCGGCAGAGTGCAGACAGGCATCAGGCAGGGGAAATATTATGTCAAGAAATATTCAGACAAATTCTCCGAAGTGCTCGGATTCGAGCCGTTCCACGGCACACTGAACCTCGACGTGAACAGGACGCTGGTCAAGAAGTTCGTCAACCAGCTCGAGAGCTTCAAGATATTGGGTTTCGAGGATGAGCTGAGGGAGTTCGGGCCGGTCTTATGCTATGAGATAGAGCTCGGGATAAACGGGAAGGCACTGAACGGCGCACTCATAGTGCCTGAGAGGACAAAACATCCAGAGAACATAATAGAGATACTGGCGCCGATAAATGTCAGGGAGCATCTGAAGGTCAAGGATGATGACGAGATACTCATCAGAAAGGTGAAAAAATGAAGAGCAAGACGATAAGAGACGCTTCGATAAGAGACACTTCAGGGCGCACAGAGAAGCATGAGAATCATGATACCCGGGCGGATCACCGCAGGATGGAAGACAGAAAAAATGAGCACAGGAAACAGAACAATTATCTCATATACTCAATAGCGGCAATGCTGTCAGGAATTTCGATAATATTCCAGCTCATGCCATTCTGGCCCACAACATGGGGGATGAGGATAGACCTTGTCACAGTCCCATGGATAATCGCCCTGTTCCTCTTCGGATGGAAAGCATCATCGCTGACGAGCATACTGTCGGCGATATTCATAGGATTCATAGCAGTCAGCAGCTGGCTGGGTGCAGGGATGAAACTGCTGGCAACAGCATGCATATTGGTGCCCCTGATGATATCATATGATATCAGGAAAAGGAAGTTCCACCATCTCTGGGCCATGATGCTCCTCGGCCTGATACTCAGGAGCGTGGTGATGCTCTATATAAACTATCACTTCGCCCTCCCCATATGGCTTCACCTGCCCACTGAGGAGATAATGACGAAGTTCCCCTGGTATTTCCTGGTCATACCGAATCTGGTGCAGTCGATCGTGGAGATTCTTGCAGCATATGCCATCGTATTCAGGACGAAACTGAAGACTTACATCTCTGCCTAAAAAGAGGGAAAAGGCAAAAATGAAAGACATACAAGCTAGAAACCTCTCTGTAACCTTCAAGGAGAAGGTGTTCGAGACAGACCTTGATATACAGAAGAACGAATTCGTCTCAATAATAGGCGACAATGGATCCGGGAAATCCACACTCGCCAATGCGCTTCTTGGCGTGATACCAGGATTCCTGCCCGGGAAAGTGGGCGGCCAACTCGACATCAGGACCGACAGCATAGGTTTTGTGCTGCAGAACCCAAGTTCGCAGTTCCTCGCATTCAAGGTGAGGAATGAAGTGAGGCGGATCGATGATGAGACCCTAAAGAAGAACGGACTATACAGCCTCAGGAACAGGAATGTCTTCGAGCTTTCAGAGGGGGAGAAACAGAAGATAAACCTCCTGAACCAGCTGATGAGCCCAATCCAGACACTCATCCTGGACGAGCCTCTTGAGCTCCTTGACCCTGTCGAAGCGAGGGGATTCCTAAGCATAATAAGAGCGTTCAAGGGAGAGAGGACCATCATCTGGCTCGACAAGAGGCAGCCTCCTGTCAAGGCAGACAAGACCATATCCCTGAAGAGGAGGAGGCCTTTCAGGCTCGGGAAGAAGTTCAGGGGCCGAGGCGGAACAGTGCTGGACAGGAGAATCAGTTTCAGGAGAGGCCCATACTCACTCTGCGGCACAATCAAGGCAAATGAGGGAGAGAAGATAGCGCTGATAGGAAGGAACGGAAGCGGCAAGACAACACTGCTCAAGATACTCTGCGGGCTGGTCGGCATATGGCAGAGCACCAAGCCCAGCATGGCCTACTGCGTGCAGAACCCGTCGCATTTCCTATACGAAGACAAGGTCTCAGATGAGGTAAAGAGCCATGAGATGATGGAAGCATTCGGGATAGACGGACTGAAGGACAATGATCCCAACAAGCTGAGCAAAGGCCAGCAGAAGATGGTGGCGAATGCTGCGGCTTTCTCGACAGGTGCTGATGTGCTGCTCCTCGATGAGCCTACGGTCTGGCTTGACGAATACAACCGATGCATATTCTACCAGAACATGATGAACAGCCACAAGACAATGATAATAGCGACACATAATCCCAAGGTCGTCTCATTATGCGACAGGGCGTATATGATAGAAGATGGAGAGATAAGATGTACAGATACAAGGCAGGCAAGACAATTTTTCACAGACTGAGCATAGAATACAAGCTGTCATATATGACAGCTCTACTCGTGCTCGTCTTCCTGACAGCAGACTGGGTGCTGCTCACACTGCTCATGCTGCTCCATCTCGCACTGCTGAAACTTTCCGGGTACAGGGGGATAATAAAGCTTGCCGCCCTGATATTCGCATTCCTCATCATCCCTGTGGGCCTGCTTTACGCATTCATCAGACCAGACCTGATAATAGTGTACAACATGACAGCAAGGGTCTATGTGATGCTGTCATTCGGTGCTCTGTTCACGACAACAACAGACAACCTCCAGCTTCTTGCGCTGCTCAGGCGATTGAGGGTGCCTGAGCCGATCTACATACCGATGTACATAATGCTCAGATTCCTCCCTGAGCTCGAAATGGACTATAAGGAGATAAGGGAGATGCAGAAGATAAAGCGCATCAGGTTCAGCCTGAAGCCGGGGCCTCTCAAGATATTCATGAGAAGCCTGTTCGTACCTCTGATCACAATAATAATAGAGAGATCAAGGGAGATTGCGGTAATATTGTACCTGAAAAGGGAGAGAAAAAGGGATACCGACTGATACTGATTAAAATCCTAATAAAAAACCAAAGGCAGGAATAATAAAAAATAAGATTTAACCCATACCCGGATAGCCGGGCATCTCGAAATCCTGAGGCTGCGCAGGAAGCACAAAATCAGAATCAGAGACAGAGCCTATGCTCTTTGCAGTCATCTTGAATGTGCCGTCAGGCATAGTGACCTCTGACAGGAGAAGCACACCGTCTGATGAGAAGCAGATCCTTGACGATGATCCCTGCTGGACATCAACCTTCCAGCATTCACCCTTCTTCCCTGCAATCGTCACAGTGCCGTCATACACCGGGCTGTACATGTCAGGATTGTCCTTGATATCGTCGACAATCTGCTCGCCCTGCGGAGGCTCATAATTGGGCTGCTCGAAGCACATTATCTGGCCCTGATCTATGCAGAAATAACCCTGCTTATCAAGCATGAAGAACATCATTGTCATTGTCCTTCCCTCGGCAGTGGCTGTAATGTCAGACCTGAACTTATCCTCATCCTTGAAATACAGTGTGTATTCCTGCAATGTGGAGATCTCTTCAGCAGAGCCGGTGAAGTCGTAGGTCGCCTTATATGAAGGGGATTTCCCTAGGGTATCCAGGAAATATGACTTGCTCTTCCCATCACCTGTGCCAGGATCATCCTTCTCGGCTGCGCTGTCATCCTGCATTCCATCAGTCCCATCATCCTGTCCGTCATCCGAGCCGCTGTCCTGCCCATTTTCGCATCCGACTGCGAAAACCACCATCATCAGGATGAAAAAAACAAAGAAATGCCTCATCTTTTCACCTCAGCATAGACCTGGCCGAAGACTGACATGGCCATGATTGTCGAGAACATGCTGAACATCGCTGAGATCGCCCATGGGAGCACCACAGTGACTGCTAGCAGAGCGCTGACAAACCCCACTACAATACCCACACCGATAAGTATCAGCAGGGTGATGAGCCAGGCAACAAAATAAGTCCCTGTGAGTGCCATCTTGAACACATTCCCGAACTCGAACGCCGCTCCCAGATTCCCCTTGTCTGCGAAAAGCATTGTCGCAGCAGGAAGGAAATAAGCTGTTACAAGAATGATGAGGAAAGCGACACCGCCTAGCGCACCCACAGCGCCGAGCGCAGTCATCCAATTCTCTCCTGAGAAAATGGCAGCAGCTGCAGTGAACCCTGCTATGGCCCCCACTATCATCGCCGGCAGCATATAGATGATCCCGATGACCATCAGAAGAAGACCCTTGACAAACATCCCTCCCCAGTCGTCCCATTCAGGAAGCTTGAAGTCCTTCTTCATCGCGCTCTTCGCGCACATGACGCTGTAGCCTGAAGCGAAGATGCCTGTTATGATATTCAAGAAAGGAATAACATACAGGGCACACCCAATCAGATATTTCTTCCAGTCAGAAAAAGGTCGCTGGATAGCTTTCGCATAATCAACCATTCAATTCACCCCTTTTACCTTCAACAGGTATTTTTAACTATTCCCTGCTTTAATATGGTGGTTTGTTTATAAAGGTTATGTGCGGATTTATAAACAGATCAAAAATCAAAAGCAGTATCCGAGGACACCTAAGCCAGCCCGAGATTCTTCATCACGAAATCCTTATCGAACTCCTTCAGGTCCTCATAGCCCTGGCCGGTCCCGAAGAAGATGATAGGCTTGTTGATTACATATGATATAGAGATCGCTGCGCCACCTTTCTCGTCGACATCAGCTTTCGTGAGTATTATGGCGTCGATACCTGCAGCATCATTGAAGAACTGCGCCTGCTCAATGCAGTCATTGCCTGTTATGGATTCCCCCACAAACACCCTGAGATCCGGTCTGCTCACCCTGACTAGCTTCTTCAGCTCATCCATCAGATTCGTGTTCGAGTGCTGCCTGCCTGCAGTATCTATCAGGACAACATCTTTGCCCTTTGCCTTGGCATGCTTTATCGTGTCGAATGCGACAGCTGCTGCATCAGCCCCGTAATCATGCTTGATGACCTTCACACCGACATTAACTGCATGCTCCTCGAGCTGCTGGATGGCTGCTGCCCTGAAAGTATCGCAGGCTGCTATGACGCAGGAAAGCCCATTTGATTCGAGCAGCTTAGCTATCTTGACAAGGTTTGTCGTCTTGCCGGCGCCGTTCACTCCGAAGAATGCGATGATGAAAGGCTTTTCTTCCTTCTCCTTCACCATATCTATTATATCCAGCCTTTCGAAATCAAGGACGCGGCCTATTGTCTCCTGCAAGGAATGCATGATGATGTCAGAGGTCCTGCCCCTGTCGAATTTCTGGTCGACAAGCTTTGCCTTGAGGTCAGACCTTATCCTTTCGATGACCTCCATCGCGACATTGTTCTCGAGCATGACCAGCTCAAGCTCCCAGAAAAGGTCATTGAACCTCGATTCAGAGAGGGAAGTCTTTGTGACAATATCGGTCATCTTGGAGAAGATGCTTCTCTTCTCAGGAACCTCGGGCTTGATAGATCCAGACTCAAATTTGACCTCAGTTTTTATTAGCTCTTTCTTTTGTTCTTTTCTAGTCTCTCCTTTCTCAGAGACCTTGATATAGTCTTTCTTTATGTCTTCCTTTTCTTCCTTGATCTCTTTCTTCTTCCTGAAGAATCCAAAGAAGCCCTTCTTCTCTTCTTTCTCTGGTATTTCTTTTTCAACAACTTCAGGCTCTTTTTCAGCAACGCTCTTTTCTATCGGGATCTGTGCAACAGGTTTCTCCGCTTCCGGCTCTGGTTCAATTGTCTTGTTGTCTGCCTTAGGCGGCTCTTGAATCTTTTCTTCTTCCTTCAGTCCAGGCTCTTCCGCTGCTTCTCTCCCGGGTTCAGGTTTGATCTTAGAAACAGGCTTCTTATTGATATCAGGCTTTTGCTTTCCAACCTTCTCTAGTCCCTCAGTCTTCGCTATCCCTGGCTCCTCTTTGGTATCTCCCTTGATCTCTGTCGGAGCAGGTTCCACCTCCTGTTCAACATCCCTCGAGAACCTGTTCACAGCCTGCTTCAGCTTCTCTTTTAAGAATTTGAACATAACAATATCAACCCACCAATTTCTTGAGTTCAGTCTCCAGCTCCTGTGACTTGGATGCAAGCAGCTCCATCTGTCTGCCTACCTCCTGCTGGAACTTCAGGATCTCTGTCCTCTGATTCTCGACAAGCTCCTTGGCACCATCGACATCCTTCTCCACAACAACACCAGCGCCCACATTGATGAGAAGATTCCTGTTGTCCACCAGGCTTGCCTTAGAGAAGATGCCTGAGCTGACAGGCACCAGTATCTCAGAGCCCACATCTGCGCCCTTGAGCAGCTCAAGGGATTCAAGGACCTGCTCTATCTCAATCCTCTGCTCCTCAATCTTCCCGAACTGATGCTCAAGCTGTTGCATCTGCTGGTTGATCATCTGAAGCTCCATATATTTCGACTGGGTATTGTCATCAATCTTATCAGCCATATTATCACCTTCGCATAATCATCTTCGCGCGAAACCCAATGCGATATCCGCATTCTGTATCTCAGGGCCGCCGCTCAGGTCACCTATCACATACCCATTGGTGTTGCAGATGATACCTGATCTAATATATGGGTTGCCCATATTCACAGAACCTGTCTCGATCTCAAGCTTCAGGATCCCTGAGATAATATCCTTCTCTGCAGCTGTGGCATCACGGTGGAGCAGGAGCCCTTTCCTGTTCATGGCAGCGCATGAGCCCACTGTCGGATGGCCTGCCACAGAACATGCCTTTATGGGGATGTCCAAGGCTTTCCTTATCCCGTCAATCTCCATCTCCGGATTCATTATGCATCCATGATCGTTCATGAGTATATTATTGCCGAGCGCAGTGTGCGTCGTGCTTATGACCCTGTAATCTATCTTCAGCCTGTCAAGCATGGCAAGCTCCTCATCAAAGGCGATATCAGGGACAAGGAGGACCTTTGAGTTACCGACGACAAAAACACCAACAAGATTGGTGCCTGCAATCGTGATCCGGCTGACAGGCACCTTGAGCACCTTATGCAGCAGCTTCATCTGCGAGTCAGGCACCTCATGCCCAACAAGGCAGAAGCTGTCAGAGGCAAAGGCATACAGCCCGATGTTCGGGTTCCCGTTGAAATTCGTCATAGCAGTATTCATGGGGGTCACATTCTTTTGGTCAGATCTTCTCCATATTGAGGGTTATCTCTATCTCGCCGAAATGCTCCTTCTGCTCAAGGTCTATCTTCCTCGCATTGGTTAGATGGAGCATGGGGATGAATGTATATATCTTGTCCTCTTTCTTGTCTGACTGCACAAGCTCTGTGAAGGTCAGCTTATCCTCCTTCTGCCGGCAAAGAAGCATGATCTTCTGCAGTATCTCCTCTATGAGCTTGCTGATGTCAGCCTTCTTCTCGGGGATCTCAAGCTCGATCTCAATATCTCTGAGGACTCTCCTGTTCTTGACCTCCAAAGCTTTCTCAAGCGCATTCACGAGATCATAGACAGAGACTTTCCTCTTCCTTGGCTGAGGTGTCCTCGGGATCAGCCTGAAATCCTCCGGCCTTTCTATAATCCGCTCCTCAATCAGATCAGGAATATCCTCATCATCTGTGTCCTCCTCATCCGGAGCGAACAGCTTGTCGAACTCAAGGATATCCTCCCCGAGAAATTTCTTGGACTTTATCTTGAGCAGGATGGCGGCGGCAAGTATCACCTTTCCGGAAAGCTTGAGGTCAAGCTCCTTCATCTTGCGCACTGTATCAAGGAATTCCTTTGCAATGCTTGAGACATCAATGTCCCATGGATCCATGCCTTCATTGTTTATGATATCCAGGATTATCTGCTTCCAGGAGATCTCTTCCTCTTTCAGGATAGTATTCATTATCTTTTCTTGTGTCATCTTCCTATCTCATCGTCTCTGATTTTATTTTATGCATAAATAATATAAAAATGTATACTAGTATATTAATGTGATTAATCTGTTGTCTTATCTTTTATCAGAAATCTTCGCCTGACTTTATATAGATTATGAATAAATATGTAAATCATAAAAAAGAATCTGCAAATCATAAACAAGAACCTAAGCCACTGTCAAACAAGCAATGGAGCTTTCTGGGCTTCTTGCGCTCAGCTTCAATCTCTTCCGGAGTCCTATGGCCATGGCCCTGGTGGTTGATATACTGCATCACATTGCTAACGACCGGAACCTGAAGCTCTCTTACATTGATATCTGTGTTGCTTTGGGCCCATCCCAACAGAAAATCAGAATATTCTTTTCTTGGATCTATATACGCATGAGGTACAGGTTCCCCATTCCCATAAATGGCATAGATTGGTCTTGTCTGTTGGTCTGGCATGGATATGACCTCTGGGATTATTCAGCAGTGGTTACTATAGTGTTTTTATACTTTATAAATCTTTTGTTATTTCAATAACAGATGCATCATCAAAGACAGCAGAAAGCAAAAAGGATATTAAATGATACAGAAATAATAAAGCAATAATACAACAAGAATCTAATAATATGACAATGACATAGCAAATAATATAAACCAATACCAAAATCGACAGCTTTTAAAGGGCCCGTGGTCTAGCGGTTACACACGATGCTGCAAATGACGTCACCCTTACAAGCAGATGCTGAGTGAGGTGAATGTCCCCAGTTCGATAGCATCAAACATGACAGCAGATGTTTCCTGCAGAAAACCTGGGCGGGCCCATTTCATGTTCGTGAGACAACAAAGCGCTGGTAGTCCAGTGGTCAAGATTTGGCCTTGCCAAGGCTGAGACCCGGGTTCGAATCCCGGCCAGCGCATTTTTATTTCTTTTGTGTCTGATCCATGAAGCATATGAGAAATAATTCAGATAAGGACGAATCTCCTGTGGGCTTCTATGGCCAGCTTTTCAGAGTATTCCATCTGTGATATCAACCTATATATCTCTTCGTTCTTTATCCTTCTCAGGCTCCATTTGATCTTCTGCTCAACCTTATCCATGGGCTTGATCCTGACATATAGGTCAAGCACATCAAAGAAGCCGAGCACATCAGCATGATTCAGAACATCTGCAGCTGAATTCAGATCATACAATCTTGTGTATGCATCCTGCTTGGGGATCAGGTCTCCCTGCCGATTCCTTTCTCCTCCCTTCTCATGCCTGAGCACCAAGTGGGTAACATCCATCATGAGCGGTATCGGGATATGCTGGCCAATCTTCCTCCTCAAGAGATTAGCAGAATTGCTTGCATGAATCTCCTTATGCATCATGTACCAAGAATCATAGAATAATTTATCCCCTTCTGAATAATCCTCTTCCTTGTCCCTCTCATCTTCCCAGGCCCTCTCCCAGTCATGGCCGTAGGCTGCAATTAGAAGAGCATCAGGGGGGTTCCGCCAAATCGTCCCGACCCATTCGACAACTGCAACTATATGGGGTGGGTCTATTGTGTGCATATTCTGATTATCAGGATCAATGATACTCTCAATACCCTTCTTGTACTCAGGGTCATCATATCTGCTAAGTATGATATCACGGGCAATCTTCACATAGTCAGGCTTGTTCTGATCATAAGGGGTATTCATAACAAGGTGGGATTATCCCAACTTAATAAATATTATACTTATTCTATACCTATTTGCCTATTGCATCATAAATCTGAACATCTGGTATTAAGAATTTGCCCATTGCACAATCAATGATTTTGTTATCACATGTAAAGTTTATAAATTATAGTGGGTAAACTATTTAAATGGCCTATTATAGTGCTAGAATCCATGGGCCTGTAGCTTAGCCTGGAGCTGCGGCATGATGCTGCACGGGCAATGGAGCACTGCTCTTATATGGGCATGTTTCATACAGCTTCTAAGTGAAGCAGTGGTCGTGGGTTCAAATCCCGCCAGGCCCACTTTTTTCAAATAACCCACTCAACATGAATCAAGATGAGATCAATCAAGAAGCTATTCGATGATGAGATCAGGGATATCACAAGCCTCGGAGGCTTCGCCTTCTATGCGATAATCACACTCTCATTCCTGCTTCTTGACCAGCATCTAATGTCGCTTTTCCTTGCCCTCGGTTTCCTGTTTTCACTGGGTGTCACCATCATCATCAGAGCAGTATGGTTCAGGAAAAGACCACAGAAACAGGAGTATTCAGACTGGATAGGGAAGCTTGACGCATCATCATTCCCAAGCCTGCACTCCAACAGGGCGATCTTCCTGATGATAGCCTTGTCGAGATATTTCAATGAGGCATACATGACGATACTGCTTGCAGTCGTTGCTCTCCTGGTCTTATACTCAAGATCTCATATGAAGAAACATCATGTCTCAGATATTGTCGTCGGCGCATTGCTCGGGGCTGCAGAATATTATCTCCTTGTGATGGTATTCTGATCCAGCGGGGCGTAGATGATAATACAGAAAATAGGAATCCGAAGAAATATTAATAGAAAAAAGAAAAAAACATCTGCTCATTTTTTCTTATTGTATGTCTCGAATGCCCTCAAGATCTCAAGCGGCAGAGCGAACACGACAGTATTGCTCTGGTCACTGCTGATGTCATTTATGCTCTGCAGTGTCCTCAAATGGAGAGCACCAGGGACCTTGCCGAGTGTTGCAGCAGCCTTTGCCAGATTATGCGCAGCAATAGCGTCGCCATCTGCCTTGATAATCACTGCTCTCTTCTCCCTCTCTGCCTCTGCCTCCTTGGCCATTGTCCTCTTCATCTGCTCAGGAAGCTCAATATGCTTAAGGTCAACGCTGTTCACCTTGATGCCCCATGGATCTGATGCTTTATCCACAATCATCTGGATCCTCTTGCTGATCTGATCCCTCTGGCTCAGGAGCTCATCAAGCATTACCTCACCGACGACATCCCTCATGGTGGTCTGTGCAAGCTGAGAGACAGCATATCCATAATCCTCCACCTGTATTATCGCATGCTTAGCATCTGAGACTTTGTAATAAAGCACAGCATTGACCCTGACAGAGACATTATCCTTTGTCATGGCATCCTGGTCAGGCACATCAATTGTCCTTATCCTGATATCGACCCTTCTCCAGGTCTGGAATATCGGGATGACAATCCTCCATCCCGGGTTCATGATGCCGGAATACCTGCCAAGAGTGAACTTGACACCTCTCTCGTATTCGTTGACGACCTTGAGGCCTGTCAGAATAAAGATTATAACAACAATCACCAAATATACCCAAATCATAAAAACACCCCCTTTAATGAGCCTGAAAAGCGAGATTCATTTAATAAATGTTACTGTTTCGGATATATGATGTATGAATACACCAGGGGGATGATGGCTGATGCAAGGATCGGCACAAGAATGAGCCAGACAACGTAATCTGGGAAAACCAATGCTGTGAGGATGATGACTGCTGAGATCTTGAACAATATTGCTCCGAGCCTATGGGTCTTATCCCAGACCTTGTCGCTGCTCAGGGTCCATGGGGTCCTGATGCCGATGAACCAGTTGCGCTTTGATTTCTCCAACAAGATACCTGTGAAATAGAAGAGGATTGCCAGGGCAGGGATCATCGCAAGCGTCATGTTGAATTCCTTGCCGAGATTTGCCATTATGGTAAGTGCATAAATATATGCCATGAATATGATCATGAGCAGGATGAATGCATCAAAGTAAGACCTGAACTTCTTGATGTTATTCTTCAAAGGGTCAATCATTGGTAATATAAGAAATAAGATGAAGAGTGCTAAAGAAACAAATGGCATCAGGAACAGGCCCCAGAACTTTGACATGTAACCATTGACTTCGCCTTGGGTATTCCAGTGGGAAGCGACCTGATCAGGCATCTTGGGATAGATAATGATACCCGCGATAAAAGGTATTATTATCATGATAATCATTGCGATGCTTGTCTTTCTCATGGATGGTAATCAATGGTTCTGTGTTAATAAATTTTATGTTCAGAGAAAGCCTGATATGAGTGCAAATATCATCAAAGCAGCGACAGAGCAGAACTCTATCTTCCTGAAGCTCCAGAAAAGCCGGACTATTGCTGAGATGATCCTTCTTGCATCATGGAATGAATTGAGTTTTGAGGTGCTCTGCCCAGTCCTTTTCCTGTACCTTATAGGGATCTCAGATATCCTGAATCCTTTCTCCAATGCTTTTATGGTCATCTCAGTCTCTATTGTGAAGCCCCTGCTCCTGAGGTCCAGGCTTCCTGCCACCTCTCCTGTAAAAATCCTGTAACCCGAGAGAATATCTGATATCCTGCACGGAAAACAGAATCTCATGCACAGGTTAATAATCCTGTTCCCGATAATGTGGAGATAGGAGAAACCTCCTGATCCGAAGCCGAACCTGTTGCCTATGACCATGTCTGCTTTCCCTTCAAGAACCGGCCTGATCAACCCATGTACGTCTCCTGCATGATAAGTGTCATCTGCATCAACCATGACATAAATATCTGCTTCAATTTTTTGCAGAGCATATCTGATGACATTGCCTTTGCCTCTTTTCCTTACACCAAAGACCTGCGCCCCACTTTGGCATGCAAGCTGTGCTGTCATGTCAGCTGAACCATTATCAAACACGCAGATCATTGCCTTTGGTGCATCTCTTCTGAAATCAGCGATGACACTTCTTATTGTCTTCTCTTCATCAAGTGCAGGGATCAGGACAGCGATCCTCCTCTCATCTGCCATGAATCATAATAAAAAGAACATATTTATTATGCTTGTGCAGAAATCAATGGAGTCATTCCATGAATGACAGAAATTCTTCGGCGTCAATGATCAGAAACAGAACAGACCCAATATCTTCTTTTTCTTCGGCTTCTTCTCTGCCTGCTCTGCTTTCTTCACAGTCTTTTTGGCTGATTTCCCCTTTGCTTTCCTGACATTCTTCGGATTCTTCGAATCCTTTTTCTGAGGTTTTGGTGAGATCTTCTGTTTAGGCCTGGAAGCGCTTTTTGCAGCAGCTTTCGGAGATGAGACCGGCTTCGCTTCTGCTGCCTCAAGCTTGAGCTCATTCTCAAGCTCTGAGATATTCTCCTGAAGCCTCTGGATTGTCTTCTCTGATTCCTGCTGTTCCATTATGGCACCGCATTCGGTGCACTTGAAATTGGTCTCAAAAGCCGTGTCAAACGGGACCCTTATGCATATGTTCGGGCACAGATAGAAATTATCCTTATACCTTATCTCTTCCTCGAGCCTCTGCTGGAGCCTTTCCAGCTTCCTCTTCTTCATGTCATTGACGACATTCCTGACCCGATGCAGATTGAGTGTCCAGTATGAGATGTACCACCCTTTCTTCTTGTCTTTCTTCTTATAATAATGAGCAAGATTGACCTCAAAAAGCTTATAGAGCATGTTCCGCAGCTCGTTGATATGCATGTTCATCTTCTCTGCGATTATGAATTCAGAGATGTTCTTGCGGTTCTTCAGATAATCTACAACAGGAAGTGCCTGATCGCCGGCTATCTCGCGGACCGTATTATGCACAAGAGATTTAGTGACCTTCATAGTACTATCATTTAGTAGTAACTTATATATAAACCTTTCTATGTCCAATTTTGTAGTATCAGAATTATTACCCGTAAATATTCTATAATAAGCAAAAATTTATCTTATTTTTGTCAGAAAAGGATAAAAAACTCCTTGAATAAGTGATAAAGAAGATATATTCATTATATCCTCAGGGTGTCTAAATATTTTGAGTTATTGTTAGGCACTAGGTTTATGTTGTTAGGCACTATTGTTAGGCACTATTAAAATGAAAATAACCCAAGAGTATACCCACAATCCCAAAGAGGGAAAAATGCGAGGAACAATAGAAAAAACAGGAAAGATAAGAAAGACAGGCAATAGTGGAGGCATTGGAAAAACAGAGAAGATAGGAAAAATAGTATATCTCTGCCCATACTATGGACAGATTGGTGGGATGCAGAAAGTAGCTCAAGTCATCCATGAAAGAGCAGGCATAGACTCCATGATGATCACATGTGACAGCAAATACCCCGCCAGCAAATCCTGCGAAACCAAATCAAAATCTGTTGTAAATCTAAGATCCTTCAGGATGTTCAGCTCACCGATATGCCCTATGCTTCTTCCAGCGCTTTTCAGGCATGCGAAAAGGAATGATATTCTCCATGTGCATGTAGCGCAAGCTTTTTTTCCAGAGATGGCATGGATCTACAGCAAGATCACAAAGCATCTTTACATAGCCCACTTCCATATAGATGTCAAAAGATCAGGATTTTTCGGGATCATGATAGGGCTCTACAAAAAAATAATATTGCAAAAAGTGCTGGCTGGAGCAGCAAGAATAATAGTGCCGACAGCAGCTTATCAGAGATTCCTTGAGGATCACTACAGAATCCCAAAACAGAAGATAATTGTGATACCGAACGGCACAGACATCTCTGAATTCATGCCAAGCCAGAGAAGAGGGAAGAGATTCCTCTTTGTAGGGAGGCTTGCCCACCAGAAGAACATCCCGCTCCTGCTTGACGCCTTCAAAGAATTCCAGATGATGCGGGAAGGATACAGACTTTCGCTCGTCGGATCAGGACGACTGGAAAGCGAACTAAAAGAGAAAGCAAGAAGAGAAGGCATACAAAATGTGGATTTCAAGGGAGAGATGAAAGGCAAGGAGCTCTGCGATGAATATCATGATGCTGATTATTTCATACTCACATCCCATGCAGAATCATTCGGCATTGTCTGCACAGAAGCAATGGCATCAGGACTGCCGATGGTGCTTGTCAGGCTCCCCGAGCTGGAGGAGGCGACAAAGAGGAATGCATTATTCGCTGAACATGATGCCAAAAGCATCGCTGCTGCCATGATCAGGATCACAGACGACAGAGAACTATGCCGAGGACTTGTAGATAACGGCCTCAGGATAGCATCACAATATGACTGGAGTTCCATCCTGCCAGAATATGAAAAAGAATATGGAAGGCTGCATCAAGAGTTTTTTGAACATCCAAACCAGGCACGATAATTCTCATTCAGCTGGATATGCGCAGCCTGAAGAACGTTCGTATCAATTCCTGACCTGGCAAGCTCTTCCATGCCTGTCATTATGTATCCATGGGTCTCATCATCAAGCACGTCGGGATGATAACAGCCCCAAGTGAGAAGGCCTTGATGGATCCTAGCGATGACATCCACTGGCACTGAACAGACAATTTTCATAGCTGCTTTCTTATAGTCAGGTCTGGTGTAGAAGAAAGCATGGGCGATCTCATGATCAAGGACATCGGGAGAGACTTCCCCATGGGTGCCGATCAGGTAGAAGCGCTTGTCACGCAAAGCCTCAAACTCCCCTAAAAGAAGCTTTTCCTTGTCTGATAAAGGATCAAAACGACCTGCATAGAAAGGGTCAAGTATGTGTGAGGGTATGTTGAATCCGAACCATTGCTCATGATAAGTGAATCTGCCTGTTGCCTTAGCAAGAGGAGAATGCTCCATATACCAATCTGTGAACTCTTCAAGGGAAAAGAATTTACCCCTGAAATGTGCAGAATCATGATGCTCCTGGAATCTCAGGAAAGTGGAAGAGAGCTCATACTGATCAGGAAAACTAAGGTGGAATATATCCCTCAGAATCTCATTGACTTCCATCCAATACCTGATCATTATCGAATATAAAAAATTAATTGAAAAAAATCACTTTTTCTTCTTATCGGCCTTCGGGTTGCACATCGGACAGCATGATGTGCCCAGCATAGCAAGCCCAGCAAGGACAAATGCGACAGTCCACCATCTTATGCCCCACATCGACCAGACCCCCAGGTCAACCAGCAAGAAAAGGACACCAAATATCAATAGAAGCCAGCCACCTAATTTTGCACATTTCTCACAGCACATCATCTCACCTCTTTTAATAAATCTGTACGCTTCTTTTTAATAAATCCATACACTTCTTTTTAATAAATCCATTAATTAACACAACTCCTGAACATTCATCTGTCACAGATAAATACCTGTGCTGGTTTAAAAATGTTATCAGAACCTCATCCCATACCGCAGTCCATGCCGGAAGTCTGCATCACAGGTAGATTTAAATATACAAGCCTAAAAAATGGGATGATGCAAAAAGGGTTTGACACTGAACTGTATCTTGCACAACAGACCAAACGGATCATCGAAAGGGTCAACAGGTTTGAAAAACTGTATCTCGAGTTCGGCGGGAAACTGCTTTATGACTACCATGCGTCCAGGGTTCTCCCTGGCTACAAAGCGACCACCAAGATAGACCTCCTGAAAAAGCTCGGAGAAATAGAGATAATATACTGCGTCGGCGCCAAGGATATCAATAAAGGCAGGATAAGGGGAGACTTCGGGCTGACATATGACAATCAGACCTTAAAAGACATCGCCGACCTTAAGGAGCTCGGTCTTGAGGTATCAGCAGTCGTCATAACAAGATACCAGGGAGAGCATTCAGCTGACAAATTCAAGAGGAGGCTGGAGAACCATGGGATCAGGGCTTATTTCCACACAGAGATTGAAGGATACCCTCATGATATGGACAAAGTGATAAAGGGCTATGAGAGCCAGGAATATGTCCACACAAGACAAAAGCTTATCATCGTGACAGGCGCCGGAGGAGGCTCAGGCAAGATGGCATTCTGCATGAGCCAGATCTACAACGAGAGACGACACGGCATCAAGACAGGCTTCTCCAAGTTCGAATCATTCCCGATATGGAACCTTCCGCTCGACCACCCGATAAATGTCGCATATGAGGCTGCGACAGCAGACCTGCTGGATGTGAACATGATAGACCCATTCCACAAGGAAGCATACGGGATCGATTCTGTAAATTACAACAGGGACATAGAGAACTTCGACATACTGAAATCGATAATGGGCAGGATCACAGGCGCAAAAGATGCATTCGGGTTCAAGTCCCCAACTGATATGGGAGTCAATGCGCTCAAGGAAGGGATAACCGATGAAGAAGTCTGCAAGGAAGCAGCCAGACAGGAGATAATAAGGAGATACTTCAGGTATCACAGAGAGAAGGTCGATGGGATCCAGAGCCAGGACACGCTGGACCAGATGGAGAAGATAATGGCAAAGGTCAATGTGAAGCCGGAAGACAGGCTGGTCGTGATTGCAGCAAGAGAGGCCCAACAAGAGGCAAAGCAGAGCGGCAAGGGGTACAAAGATGTCTATTGCGGGGCAGCAGTACAGCTCGAGGACGGCACAATCGTGAAGGGGAAGAACTCATCCCTCCTCCATGCGGAATCAGCTGCGATAATCAATGCAGTCAAGCACATGGCGAAGATACCGGACAAGATCGACCTCCTGAGCCCTGAAATCATCAAGACGATCTCACACATGAAGAACCATCTCCTCAACAAGAAATCAAGCAGCCTAAATGTCGATGAGACCCTTGTGGCCCTTGCAATAAGCTCAACAACGAACCCCACAGCAAAAGAGGCCCTCATGAGGCTCAAAGAGCTGCGCGGATGCGAGATGCATGTCACTCATATGCCAAAGCATGGAGATGAGGCAGGACTCATGAGGCTCAGCATGAACATCACTACAGACGCCAAGCTTTCCACCCTGTCAGGTTTTGACTGATTCTTTCGGAATAAATTTCGAAATAAATATAAACTATCATCATATGATATCTTCAATGCCGAAGATAAACCATTCAGTAAAGAAAGGGGTGAGTTTTGGACTCACTTCAGGCATTGTAACAACACTGGGCCTGATGGTGGGGCTGAATTCAGGGACCCATGCGCGCAATGTCGTGCTTGGAGGGATCCTCATCATAGCAGTCGCAGATGCGATGTCAGATGCATTCGGGATACATATCTCTGAAGAGGCTGAGTTCCATCACACGCAAAAAGAGATATGGCAATCCACACTGGCCACTTTCATCTCAAAACTGATCCTTGCCTCGACATTTGCAGTGCCGATACTCCTGGCTGACCTGCAGATCGCTGTAATCATGAACATACTGTGGGGCTTCTTCCTGATAATAATCATGAGCCTCTATATCGCCAAGCACCAGAAGATAAGCAAGTGGCATGTGCTCACCGAGCATATCTCAATCACTGCTCTGGTGATCGTGGTGACATATTTTCTGGGTGCATGGGTAGCCACCTTATAATATAAAACCCAAAGCTGAGTTCTCAGCCTTCAAAATGCCAAAATCTCAGTGGATATCCCGGCAAATTTCAGCAATACTTATAAATCATATCTGATTATAAACTTGTATCATAATGATTGAGAGGGGCAGTCATGAAAAAAAAGGGGGAAAGACAATTTTTCTTAGAATCACTGAGAGGTAGGTATAAATGAAGGCTTTTCTTGGTGCAGACCATGGAGGCTTCAGGCTAAAAGAGAGGATCAAGGAACTCTTGACAGGCCAGAAAATCAACTTTGAGGACTTAGGGCCATACTCGCACGATCCAGAAGACGACTATGTAGATTATGCAGTCAAGGTTGCAGAAATGGTCAGGAAAACAGAAGGATCATTCGGCATACTAATCTGCAAGTCAGGGACAGGCATGGCATTAGCAGCGAACAAGATCAAAGGCATAAGAGCAGCCAAATGCACAGATGCCTATACTGCTAGGATGGCAAGGAGAGATGAGGATGCAAATGTCCTTGCACTCCGAAGCGAGAACACAAGCCCCAGACTGACCAAAAAGATCATCCTTACATTCCTTAAGACAAAGCCAAGCGATGCAAAGAGACATAAACGGAGACTTGACAAGATAAAAAGGCTTGAAAAGAGTTGAATCAGACCTGAATAAAAAGATCCGGAACAAAAAGGCTTGAAAAATGAAGGACAGACTATTGTTTTCAGTGATCGCCAAGGACCAGAAAGAGCTAGATGAATCCTTCAGGCAGATGAAGGACCACATCGACGCATTCCAGCTTGATATCATGGACGGAAAATGCGTCGAGAACACATCACTGGACTTCGATTTCGATATTCCTGAATCCGACGGCGTCCTTGAGGCTCACCTGATGGTGCAATACCCTCTCAGATGGCTTGACAAGCTGCCCGACAGAGTAAGCATAATCATATTCCACGTCGAATGCTCAGAAGACACAGAATATGTGATTGATAGAATCAGATCACGGGGCAAGAAAGCAGGCATAGCAATATGCCCCAGCACACACCTCAACACAATAGAGCCTTATCTCAGCAAAGTGGACCTTGTCCTCATAATGACAGTAAAGCCAGGAAGATACGGCTCCAAGTTCATCGAGGAGACACTCAGCAAAGTAAAGACACTGAGATCCAAGCATCCCGATCTCATCATTGAAGTTGACGGGGGGATCGATCCAGAAACCCTCAGGCTTGCTAAGCAGGCAGGCGCAAACAGATTCATTTCAGGATCCTACCTGAAGAAATCAGACGACAAAGCAAAAGCGGTCCAGGCTCTTCAGAGGATAATCAGGGGTGATACACATAATTGAGAACAATCTACAGGAACTGGCGAAGTTGATACGATACTATATCCTCATCTCAACAACAGAAGCAGGAAGCGGGCATCCCAGCACATGCCTCTCTGCAGCTGATCTGATGACAAACCTGTTCTTTGACAGTCACCTGAAAGCAGACCTGAACAGGCCAGGCAACCCAAACAATGACCGGATCATATTCTCAAAAGGGCATGCAGCGCCGCTTCTGTATTCGCTATATGCAGCAGCAGGCAAAGTCAGCGTAAAAGAACTGCTGAAGCTCAGGAAATTCAAGGGCCCGCTCGAAGGCCATCCGACACCTGCATTCAGATACACAGAAGCAGCAACAGGATCCCTCGGCCAGGGGCTCTCAATAGGCGTCGGCATGGCGCTAAATGCAAAATACCTGGACAAGCTCCCATACAAGACATTTGTGCTAATGGGGGACAGCGAGATGGCAGAAGGATCAGTATGGGAAGCAATGGCATTGGCATCCCATTATAAGCTGGACAATCTCATAGGCATAATCGATGTCAACAGGCTTGGGCAGAGAGGAGAGACATTATACGGCCACAGGATGAAGGAATACAAGAAGAAGGCTGCGAGCTTCGGATGGAAGCCGATCGTGATAGACGGGCACAACCCTGCCAAGATAAGCAAAGCCTTCAGGAAAGCCAGGAACTACACCGGAAAGCCAGTCATGATAATCGCGAAGACCATCAAAGGGAAAGGTGTCAGCTTCATAGAGGACAAAGAAGGATGGCATGGCAGAGCCCTCTCAAAGGATGAGCTCAAGCAAGCGCTTGAAGAGCTGGGACCAGTCAATCTCGAGATCATAGGGAAGGTCGAGATGCCTGAGAACCTCAAGCCTGACAGGACATTCAAGCCAAAGAAGGCTCCAAAAATGGTGTATAAAGAAAAAGAGCCTCTTGCCACCAGAAAGGCATATGGCCAGGCCCTTCTCAAGGCTGTTGAGAAATATCCTGACATCACAGTCCTTGATGCAGAGGTAAGCAATTCCACATATTCCTGCAAATTCAAGTATGAGTATCCGGAGCGCTTCTTCGAGATGTACATCGCAGAGCAGAACATGGCAGGAGCAGCACTCGGGCTCTCACTCAGGGGGAAGATACCATTTGTCTCGTCCTTTGCCGCATTCCTGACAAGGGCATATGACCAGATAAGGATGAGCCAATACTCAAAGGCCAACATCAAATTCGTGGGAAGCCATGCAGGAGTCTCTATAGGAGAAGATGGGGCATCGCAGATGGGGCTTGAGGACATCTCAATGTTCAGGTCAATCAACGGAAGCGTCATATTATACCCGTCAGATTCCATCTCGACAGAGAAGCTTGTAGAGGCAGCAGCCCGGCATAAAGGGAATGTGTACCTCAGGACCACAAGAGCAGACACGCCTGTGCTGTACAAGCCCAATGCAAATTTCAGGATAGGCGGATCAAAGACACTCAGGATAAGCAATAAAGACATGGTCACAGTGGTTGCAGCGGGGATAACACTCCACGAAGCCCTCGAGGCATACAAGGAATTCAGCCGCAGGAGAATAAAGATACGCGTGATCGATCTCTACAGCATCAAGCCGCTTGATGAAGAGACGCTAAAGAGGGCTGCCCGCAATACAGGGGCCATAATTGTGGTGGAGGACCATTACCCCGAGGGAGGGATAGGTGATGCAGTCAGGAGCGTTGTCGGCGACATATGCCCTGTGCACCATCTTGCAGTCAGCAGGCTCCCAAGATCAGGGAAACCCGGACAGCTCATGGATTATGAGGGCATATCCTCAAAAGCCATCATCAGGACAATCAGGAAGATCATAAAAAAAGGGTGATATGATGAGAATATTCATTGATTCAGCAGAGATAGAAGAGATAAAGAAAGCGAAGAGCTACGGAGTCATGGACGGTGTCACAACAAACCCTTCACTCATAAAGAAAGCTGTTGAAGCGAGAAAGAAAGTCAACATGAGCAGATACATAAGCGAGCTGCTGAATGTGGCCAAGGGCACCCCTGTGAGCCTTGAAGTCATCGGGACCAACTACAAAGACATGGTTGCAGAAGGGAAATTCATCCATGAGAAATTCGACAAGGTAGCAGGGAATGTGTGCATCAAGATCCCGGTGAATCCATCCTTCTCACCAGCAGACACAAGGCATTTCCATGGGCTGAGAGCGACAAGGACACTGGTCAAAGCAGGGATCCCAGTCAATTCAACACTGATATTCACGCCAGAGCAGGCTTTGCTGGCAGCGAAAGCAGGAGCATCTTATGTGAGCCCTTTCGCAGGCCGTATCGATGACCACATCAGGCAGAAGAACAGAATGAGATTCGACAAGAGCGCTTATTTCCCTGAAGAGGGTCTTGAGAAAGCGAAATTCAAGGATGACAACGGCATCGTATCAGGCATAGACCTCGTTGAGCAGTGCGCAGAGATACTTGGGTATTATGACTTCCCAACCCAAGTGCTGGCAGCAAGCCTGAGGAACACAAGGCAGGTCAGGGAGGCAGCCCTTGTCGGCGCAGATGTGGCAACACTGCCCTTCGATGTCATAGAAAAGCTGCTTCATCATCACAAGACATTCGAAGGCATGCAGAAATTCACAAAAGACATAGTGCCGGAATACCAGAAACTGCTGAGGGGATAAGATGGAAGAGAGATACCCGGATCTTGACGATGTTGTATTGGGCGCCCTCAATCTATTCACCCAGAAGAAGCTTCCCAGACTGACTCCGGGGAGATTCAGGCGACCGCTTGTGGTCGGGAGCGGCAATGCAGCTGTGACAGGGAAGATACTCTTCAGGGATCAGGATGCAGTGTTTGCAGATGAGAGCACATACCTGGACAGGCTGAAGGCAGCAAAAGGAATAGACGGAGCCATACTGATATCAGCAAGCGGCGGAAAGCATGCACCGATAATCGCGAAAGAGCTCAGGAAGCGGAAGATCATGACTGTGCTGATCACGAACAACAGGCATGCTGAAGCAAAGCCGTTAGTGGACAGATGCCTTGTCTATCCGAAACAGACAGAGCCATACACATACAACACATCAACCTACATGGGCATGATGCTGTCATCTTCCAAGGAGGATCCAGGGAAGATATTGAGGCATATCAAGAAAAATATCGATCCAAAGATACCTAAAAACCTCTCAAAGTACAATGCATTTTTCATAATTGTCCCAGATGAGTTCGACGCTATCAGGGAGATGTTCCTGACAAAATTCAGCGAGCTGTTCGGACCGATGGTCAATGGGAGGGTCTTCACACCTGAGCAGACAAAGCATGCAAAGACAGTCATCCCTTCCGGCAAGGAGCTGTTCATAAGCATCGGATATGACAATAAAAATTTTGGCACAAATAGGCTTGATCTTCCATTGCCAAAGGGTGCGGGGCACGCGACAGTGATGGCAGTCGGCTATTATGTCATAGGCAAGATACAGAAGCAGCACACACCATACTTCAAGCATTATATTGAAAAGTACTGCAGAGCCACATCCAAGGTCTTCGGGTCGACAATAAAACCGATTGTGGATTAGCAATGCTCCAGCTATGATGCCTTGGGATTGTGCTTTGGGATCATGCTCTGGGATAGTGTTTTGGGATCATGTCTCGAGGTTTAGTTTAGGGATCATGCCTTGAAATGATGTCTTGAAATGATGCTTTGGGATCATGCATTAGGATGATGCCCTGGAATATGCATTACACGGCAAGGATAATAAATTTTCAGTGGGAAAAAGTTTGGGGGTGGAAATATGACAGAATTGAATGAGATATACAAATGCAATGTGTGCGGCAACATAGTTGAGGTAGTGCATGCCAGTGTGGGACAGCTTGTCTGCTGCGGGCAGCCGATGCAGAGACTCGAGCCAAACACAGTTGATGCATCCGGGGAGAAGCATGTTCCTGTTTTAGAGAAGACAGAAAAAGGCATCAGGGTCAGGATAGGGTCAGTGGCCCATCCGATGGAAGCTGCACATTACATCGAGTTCATCGAGGTGTTATCTGAAGGGAAAGTCTACAGGAAATATCTCAAGCCAGGCGATGCTCCAGAAGCAGAATTCGGGATCTCTCAAGCCGATTTCGCAAGAGAATACTGCAACCTGCATGGATTATGGAAAAGCTGATCAGGAAGATAAATGAACTGAAAAAAACAGGGATATCCAATCTGATAGGCAGACGGCTGAAAGAGTTTGAAAGCACAGGCAGGAAGAAGACTGACTGGCTGTTCAGCGAGATGTGCTTCTGCATGCTCACTGCAAACTTCAGTGCAGAGCGGGGGATGCATATCCAGCAGAAACTCGGGGATAAGGTCTGTACCCTGCCTGAGAGAAAGATCGCAGATGAGCTGAAAAAATCAGGTCACAGATTCCCAAATACAAGAGCGAGATACATATCGGCTGCGAGCAAAAAGCGTGAGATGATATTCAAGGCGCTTGATTCAATCAGAGATGAGAAAGAGAAACGGGAATGGATAGTGAGGAATGTCAAGGGCCTTGGCTACAAGGAAGCATCCCATTTCCTGCGCAACATAGGATACAAGAATCTAGCAATAATAGATTTCCACATAGTCGATGTGCTTGCAGATCATGGGATTGCCAAGAGACCCAAAACCATGACAAAAGCAAGATACCTGGAAATCGAGGGAAAGCTCCAGGAACTGGGCAAAAAGACAGGGATGAACATGGCAGAGCTTGACCTCTATCTTTGGTATCTGGAGACAGGGAAAGTCCTGAAATAACAAAGACATTCCCAACCTATCTACATCAATCTCAATCCGCATAGATAGTCCATATACATTAGTCCATATAGATATCTCTGGCCAAAAACAAGTTTGTTCTGCAACCCTGATAAACCCACCCCCACAGAACTCCAGTGCATCCTGATAGAGTCGATAAATAAGGGCGATAACTAAGGACGATAAATAAGGGCGATAAATAAAATCGATAAGCTTATATATAGAGACATACATGGGGCGCTCAATGGGCATCATCACATGATCGGTCAAAAGACCGATCTGACTTCACTGCCCATGACGGAGGTGCAACATAATGTATAACGACGAAGATGGCGATGATCAGGACTATGATGATTCTGACTATGATGACTCAGATGATTCAGGCAAAGATGAGGATGATTTTTAATCCAAAAGGAGGTTGAAAATGGCAAAAAAGAAAGCACCAGCAGTCAAAAAGAAAAAATAAATATTCCTATTCTCTATTTTTTAATTTTTTTCTGATTTTCCATAAGAACCAGCTTGGTTCATATTAGCCCACATCTAATAAGCAGATTTAAATACTAGAAGAAACACTATACCTGGATGGCATCTAAAAAAACTACGACAACGAACTGATTCTCATAGGCCATAACCTTTTTAAATATATATAAATACTAATAATAAAATATGACTACCAAAATCAACAAAGGTGATATCATGAGTGATATGATCAAGAAAAGCGATATGATCAAGATCAAGTTCCCGGACGGTTCACATAAGGAATTCAAGAAAGGCATAACCCCCAAAGAGATAGTCGATGGCATAGGGCCAAGGCTTGCAAAGGATGCATTGATAGCCCAAGTTGATGACAAACTGGTTGATCTCTCCCATAAAATAATGAAAAGCTGCCAGCTCAAGATACTGACATCCAAGGATCCTCAAGGATTAGATGCATTCAGGCATTCCAGCGCACACCTCCTAGCGCAGGCAGTCACTGAACTCTATCCAGAGACTGAACCTACAATAGGGCCAGTGGTTGAAGAAGGATTCTATTATGATTTTGACAGGGATGAGCCTTTCAGGCCAGAAGACATAAAGAAGATAGAGGAAAAGATGAATGAGATCATCAAGAGGGATATCCCTCTCGAGAGGCTTGAGCTCACAAAGGCAGAAGCCCTCAAGATGTTCAAGGACAACAAGTACAAGAAAGAGCTCATACATGAATTCGGTGAGCCCCTTTCTGCATACAAGCAGGGGGATTTTGCTGACTTATGCAGGGGGCCTCATGTGCCGAGCACAGGAAAACTGAAAGCAGTAAAAGTCACGAAGATTGCAGGAGCATACTGGAGAGGGGATGCCAAGAACAAGATGCTCCAGAGAGTCTATGGCATAAGCTTTGCCTCAAAGGATGAGATGAAAGACCATCTCAAGATGATAGAAGAGGCTGAGAAGAGGGACCACAGGAAGATAGGGAAAGAGCTGGAGCTCTTCAGCTTCAGCGAGATGGCACCAGGCTTCCCTTTCTTCCACGACAAGGGCACATTCATATTCGGCCAGCTGACAGATTTCATGCTTGAAGAGATGAGGAAAAGGCACTACGAGATAAACAAGACACCATTGATACTCAACAAACAGCTCTGGCTTCAGTCAGGGCATTGGGACCATTATAAGGAGAACATGTACTTCACCAAGATCGATGAGACTGAGAATGCTGTCAAGCCAATGAACTGCCCAGGAAACCTACTTGTATACAAGACCAAGATACATTCATACCGTGAACTTCCTCTCAAGGCAGGGGAGTTCGGGCTTGTGCACAGGCATGAGCTATCAGGCGTGCTTTCCGGCCTATTCAGGGTGAGGGCATTCACACAGGATGATGCGCACATATTCTGCGAAGAGGAACAGCTCCAGGAGTCCATACTCGAGCTGATAGAGCTTTGCGACCATGTCTACAGGACATTCGGGTTCCAGTATGAGGTAGAGCTGAGCACAAAGCCTGAGAAAGCGATGGGCTCAAAGGAGATATGGGACAAGGCAGAAGGTGCACTGAAGCAAGCGCTTGAGACAAAGAAGATGAAATTCAAGATAAATGAGGGGGACGGCGCATTCTACGGGCCGAAGATTGATTTCCACCTCAAAGATGCCATCGGAAGGAGATGGCAGTGCGGCACAATACAAGTGGATTTCTCGATGCCAGAGAAATTCGACCTCACATATGAAGGAAAAGACGGACAGAAGCACAGGCCAGTCATGGTGCACAGGGCAATATATGGCAGCTTTGAGAGATTCATAGGCATACTGGTGGAGCATTATGCAGGAAAATTCCCATTATGGCTGAGTCCGAACCAGGTTGCAGTGCTCACAGTCGCTGACAGGCACAATGAGTATGCAGACAAAGTATATGAAGAGCTGTTCAATGCAGGCCTGCGTGCAGAGAAGGATTACAGGAAAGAATCCATACCAAAAAAGGTCCGCGACAACCAGCTCAGGCAGTTCAACTACATCCTTGTTGTCGGCGACAAAGAAGCTGAGAATAAGACCGTGAATGTCAGGACAAGGGACAATGTGGTGCATGGGGAGAAGAAGACAGAGGTGCTCCTGAAAGAGCTGCTCAAGGAGATATCTGGCAGAGGCAATCCAAGCCCATAGGCAATTCTCTGGACATTCGGTGCATTCAATGAAGATACTGATGACAATGAATAACAATGACGATATTAATGACAATAACCCCGGATTTCAAAAATTTGCCGATACTGCTGTCTTGCCCTAGAACCCTATCTTCCCCATTTTCTTTGCCGGATCAACATGCTTATGGAAGAAAGCTATCCTGCTAAGGTAATCCTGCACAATCAGCATGAGAAGGAACAGCATCGTGAAATAGATGAGCATCAGCAAGAAATTCGCGAAGATGCTGACAGAGGCATCTGCGAAGAGCATCGACTGCTTGAGGAGGGTCTCACTCACCACAAACGGATTATACTGGGCCAGAGAGATCATCCAGCCAGGCATGCTCTCAAGCGGCAATACAGTGTTGGAGAAGAATATAAAGAAGCTGGCAAGGATGATTGATGCAAGGGTATTGGTTTCCTGAGACTGGAAGACAAGCCCCAGAAGCATCCCGATGAGTATGAACACGCCGATGATGAGGACCAATGCACCGAATGTCCAGAGAACATTCATCACATGTATCCTGAAAGAGAAGATGGCTATTGTGAGGAAGATTGTCAGCTGTATCATCAGGAGAATGAAGTTGGTGATGAATGTGCCTATATTGAACAGCAGCGGCCTTGTCGGTGTAAGATAATTCCTCACATAAGCCTGCCCTTTCTTCTCGCCCATCACCATTGTCGAGGAAAGGAGTATGCCTGTGATGACCACAATCAGGACAAGCAGTGTCGGCAGAATATTCGAGAAGTGCGATTTTCCTGTCGATACAGGCTTGATTATGGTATTTATGGGATTAACTATCTGCGTCGCGTTCCTGACTGCGATTCCGCTGATCCTCGCGTCAATGTCTGTGAATGAAGCCTTCAGATCATTGATATAGCCCTGCGTCTCATCAAGCTTTGTTTTGACATCCGCTAAGCCGGCTGAAAGGTCTGTCCTGTATCTGGATATCATATCCATCTTGGCCTTTGTAGCATCAAGCTTTGCGCTGAACTGGCTGAGGATGCCGGGGATCTTGTTCCTCAAGGTCATCTCATCTGCGCCAGTGATGTTGAACATCTGCTCGATGTCGCTCTTGATCTTGTCCAGCTCTGCTTCCTGATCATCCTTCTGGGTCTGGTTCAGGCTGGTCTTGTCAACAAGGCTCTTCGCTTCCTGGACAGCATCGAGGCCAAGCTTCTTGACAGTATCAATCCTCTGCTGCAGCCTGTTGATATCAAATTCATCCTTGTTGAAGCCGACATCTATTGACTGGAAATCTGCTGTGAACTTGTCATTCTTCTGCTTCACTAGATTGTTGTTGTTCTCGATGTTCTTGAGGATCTCCTTGTCCTTTTTCAGGGACTCCTGGGTGAAAGAAAGCTTCTCAAGGAGTTCAGAGGTGAGGTCCCTGCTGATCTCACTCTCCTGGGCCCCTATCTTGTCCCCTATCATATCAAGAACCACATAAATCAGGCTCACCTTCGAGTAATCAACATAGAATATTATGTCGTTTGAGCAGTTCGGGCCTATAGCAAACTCAGACGGCAGGATAAGGCATATCTGATTCGTGCCATCCTTCAGATTATCGACGCATTCTTCCTCTGAAGAATATTTTATTGTGCTCACCTGGTTATCATTCATTTTCTGGATGAGCCCAGAGCTGAGATCCGTATAATTGTCAGCATATATGCCGACCCGGAGGCTGAAGCTTGAAGTGTTTGAAAAAGCCAGTCCGAGAAGGCCGACCAGGAAAAGCGGGGCAAGGAATATGACAATCGCGCTCTTGCGAGTCCTTGTCAGGCCTCTGAAGTTCTTCTCGATTATCTTGATAATCTTCCTCATAGCTTCATCCTCTCTGTTTCATAAGCAGTTTCATGAGCATCATCCATTGCGACTGCTGTGATTTCGGTGATTGTCATGATATAATATTGTTTGATATATTGTCATGACATAATATTGTCATGATGCAATCATAATATAATAACATTTATCCTTGGCTATCTCTCTCCCCTGTTTATCAGGTTGGTGAAAATCTTCTCAATAGAGACCTTCACAATATGCAGGTTGAGCAGCTTCTCATTATGCGTCTCGATGGTATGCAGCACATCATGCAGTATGGATTCAGAATCCTTTGTATAAATGATTATCTTATGGCCCTCATCTTTCATACTGACAATCCCTTTCCCTGCTTTGCCGGTGTGTATGTGCTTAATCAGCCTGTCATATTTTCCAGGGGCGCTCTCAATATGTATCTCTTCAAATGTTCCGAACTTCTTCTTGACATCCTCCACAGAACCTATGATGGCAATCTTCTTGTCATGAAGGACGCATATCCTGTCGCAGAACTCTTCCAGCTCTTCGATGAAATGGGAAGCCACAATGATTGTGGTCCCGGTGGCATTTATCTTCTTTATCAGGCTCCACATCTGGTCCCTCAGGACAGGATCAAGGTCAGCGGTCGGCTCGTCAAGCAGAAGGACATCAGGGTCATTGACAATGGCACAGGAGATATCAAGCCTCTTCTGCATGCCTCCAGAAAGGTCCTTGGCAGCAGTATTCCTTTCCCTGTCGAGCGCTGTCAGCTTCAGTGCAGTAGTGATATTGTTCTTTATGACATTAGGCGCAAGGCCGAACATCGTGGCAAAATAGTCAAGGTTCTCCTCCACTGTGAGATAAGGATAGAAGCTGGGGTCCTGTGTGGCGAAACCGAATATCTTCTTAGCAAGATTCATATGCTTCGACACTTCAGTGTAATGCTCAGATTTGGGATGCTTGAAGAGCACCTTGCCGGTGTCAGGCCCTATTATGCCTGTGATAATGTTCATTAGGGTGGACTTCCCTGCACCGCTCATGCCGATCACACCAAAAATCTCACCCGGTTCTATATCCAAGGAGAGATTCTTCAGAACCTCTTTCTGGCCATATGTCTTAGAGACATTCTCAACCATCAAAAGCGCTTTCCCCATTTTTAAATCAAAATAGGGGTGGCTTTTTAATTTTTACTGTTGCGTGAATACTACTGTCAAGTGTTAAGAACTATTTAAATATCTATTTTTAAAGGAAAAATCCTAATGGCAGAGCTGAAAAGGACCCTCAGTTTCAGGGTCATACTCTTTGTAAGCATAGCTTCGATCATCGGCACAGGTGTATTCTTCCTGCCGGCAATGGGTCTCAAATATTCCGGCCCCATGTCAATAATAGCGTGGGTAATCCTCATAGCAGTCTCGATATACATATCGATGATGTTCTCAGAATTGAGCTCGATGTTCCCCAAGGCAGGAGCGACATACGAGTATACCAAGCAGGCATTCGGCAGATTCTCCTCATTCCTCGTCGGCTGGATAATGTTCATAACCTCCTCTGTGACCATAGCCATCCTTGCAGTCGGAGCGATACAATACCTCATGCCATACGGATCGAACCTGATAAAGATGATCATCTGCCTGTTCTTCCTTTTCGCATTCAACTATGTCTGCTACAAAGGGATGCAGACCAGCGCAATGATGATGGTCGCATTCTCGATAATCACCCTGGGAGTGCTCGGGATCGTCATACTCCCCGGATTATTCAAGGCAGATATCAGCGCTTTCACGCCTTTCTGGGTATTCCCGACATCATCAATCTTCCTCACGCTCTTCTTCATCCTCGAGACATTCTTCGGCTGGGATTCAGCAAGCCAGCTCGCAGAAGAGGTGAAAGATGCCGAGAAAGTGATGCCAAAAGCCCTCATCTACGGCACCTTCATCACAGGAATCTTAGTGCTGGCCCTTGTAGTCGTGATGATAACAAGCGGGCACTGGCAGGATATAGCAGAATCAGGCGCACCCCTGTCATACCTTGCATCAAGACATCTCGGCCAGTTGGGACATTATATCATAACAATGGGGACGTACCTCTCCCTGCTGGGGACCCTGGCAATAATGGTCATCACATCACCCCGTCTTGTCTATGCACTGACACGGGACAGGCTTTTCCTGCCGAAGTTCAGGAAGATCCATCCAGTCTATCACACACCCCATTATGCCATACTCTTCCAGGCCATAGTGAGCTGCTTCTTCATAATACTGGCTTTCGGGTCATATGACCTGCTGCTGAACCTCATGATCCCCCTTGATCTGTTCACCTACTGCTTCCTGTTCCTCAGCCTATTCATGCTGAGATTCAAGATGCCAAATGCAAACAGGCCCTACAAGGCCCCTTTCGGAAAGATGATGTCCCTGCTGCTTGTCGGATTCAATATAGCACTGGTGGTCGTGTGGCTGCTTCTCGAGCAGAATGCACCCGGGATAATGAAGCTCCTGGGCTCGATAGTCTTCATAGGATTCCCGATATATTTCCTCCTTGAGATGTACTACAACCCCAAGACAATAAGAAATGTGAACAATTACCTTGCTGAATACACCCTCTGGACAGAGAGGATATATTTCCCGATAGGAGTGAGGAAAGAGATAATAAAGATACTTGGAGAGCTGAAGAACAAGGTCATCCTCGAATTCGGATGCTCTGTCGGGACTCTCACCCAGCACCTTGCTGAAGAGGTGGGCAAGAAGGGCAGGGTGTATGCTACAGACCTCAGCGAGAACCACCTCCTGCTTGCCCAGAACAGGATGAACAAGCGGGGGCACAGCCATGTCCATCTTATGCATGACGAGAAGCATGACCACAGGATACACCCCAAAGTGCCCCATGTGGATGCAGTCGTCTCCATGGGCGTGATAGGGTACATACAGGATGTCAAGAATGTGCTGAAGGACATGAATGAAAGGATGGAAGTGGGAAGCAGCTACTGCATAGTCGATTATGACAAGTATTTCCATCTCATCCCGAACATCGAATGGCTCTCAAATGACACAGAGATAATAAGGCTCTTCCACAATTCAGGGTTCACATGCCATGTCGAGAGGAAAACAGGCATATTCTGGCAGTACATATACATATATGGGAAGAAGTTCAAGAACATAAGCGAAGTGAAAGCCGAGAAGGAGCTGAAGGTCTATAACTATGTATATGAGATAAACCAGGGCATATTCAACCAGGGGAAGATCTTCGTCGACAGGAAGCACATGGATATCGGGGACGGCCTGGACTATGTGAGCGCGCAGTTCAGGATGAAGAGCAGGGCGATAAAGAACTACTTCTTGGAGAGCTATATAAACTCCAGGACACTCATGCCTGAGCAGTTCAGGGTCACGCTCTACAAAGGGAGGGAGGCAGCTCTCGACAATGAGGTCATGTTCAGGAAAAACAAGGTTTTCACCATGGGCAAGGGTGACCAAGAGCCCCAGGAGATGGAGGTGCCGAAAGACGTGCATGATGTGTTCTCCGCAATCCTCAAGATAAAGAGAGAGAGGCTGGAAACAGGCAAGAGATTCGCCATCAATGTCTTCCTTAACAATGATGTCTCTGACTTCACATTCACTGTACGGAAGAAGGCATTCACTGTATTCGAGGACATAGCCATGGACGCCTATGTGCTTGATGTCGATTTCAAGCGGGACCTGCTGCCTGATGTCAGGAGGATGGAGCTGTTCATCGGCGATACGCCTGGCAATGACATAATGATGGCGAAGCTGAGGCTGAAGAACCACATGTGGCCGGTCAAGGTGATTGTGCAGGGAGAAACAGGATTATGATAAAATAGTATCATGATAGAATAGTATTGTGATAAAATAGTATCATGATTAAAAAGGATTATGATTAAAAGGTATAATAAATACAATAAGACAATAAAATAAGAAAAAGACAATAAAATAAGAAAATAATAAGCTATCCCGCGAACCCTTACTTAAGCCTGGCCTCAATCATGCAGACCTGCTTGGAATTGTCCCCTGTGAACAATGTCAGAGCACTTCTTCGGGTCATCCTCCATTCACCATCACCGCAGTCAATGAAATACCTGTAGTTCTGCGATATCTCAGCAGGGTTCCAGTGGAGCGTGAACATCTGGTTCGGCTCCCCGCTCTTGAACACGAGCTTCCATTCCTTGACAGGCTTTGTGAAAGTCGGATATTTCTTGAACCACTTGCTGTACTTCTCCCCGTCTTCCTTGAAGAAAAGGCCCACACCACCTTCGAAATACTCATCCTTCTGGAAATCAAAACCATCTACAAAACCATTATTCACGCCGAATTCGGCAGTGTATGTCATGCCATCGTGGCTTGCATGAATCTGTATCTCCCCCCTGTGGTACGGCTTGTACGGGAAAGCGGCTGCAACCAAAGAGACTGTCAAGACCATGCTGAATAGAATCAACACCAGCTTTTTCATTATAGCACCCCCAAATTTATTTTGATACTGGAAATCCCAAATCAGAAAAGGATATATAAACATTTGCCTATTGCGCTACATCATTATTTAAATGCCCAAATACCACTAATGTCGGACAAAAGAATGCCGGAACCGCCTAACAAAAAGTAAAAAAATAAAAATTTATGTCATGCCCATCGTAATCGTGCATGCAAAATCTCCATCTGTGCCTGAATTTATTATCAGCCAGTTCTTCATCTTCATATTGAAGACCCTGCCGTTGTAATACTCGGGGCAGCTGATATAATAATGGAAATTTGATGTGAGCTCTCCGGTATTCCATGTCAGCACAGCCTGTGGGCCGGCGCCATTGTACTTCAGCCTGAACTCCTTTGTCTGGTACAGTGTTGTTGGAGCCTTCATTATCCATGTGTTCCAGTTGCTTCCCAGATCCTTCAGGAAAAGCTTCCCGTTCTTCGGCAGATCAATGCCTGCATCATACCCGTCGGTATAAAGATGCGAGACACCGAATGTCGCATAGTTAATATTGCCACCTTCATACACACTCAGGGTTGTAGAGCTGTGAAGAGCCAAAGCAACAGAAGCGGCCAGCACAGCACCCAACAACAATGCAAAAAACTTTTTCATGATATCACCTCTTGAAATTCTCTGCATCAACCCATCTCTGCTGTATTTAAGCTTTTGGGTCATATATCAGAGGATGTCTGCTGGGTATTTAAGAGCCTGATGACTACTGTGTTTAGACGAATATTGGACAGGGCTGTGTCGTCAAGAGGAAAGACAACAGTCTGATCCCATCCATTTCGCGGCTGAGGATTGATGGTCGGGACCTATAGGATAAGATGTGTGATGAAAATGCATGACAAGTACTGATTATGCATCTAATATTTGACAGATCTATTTGATATATAGCAAGAAGATAGCTAATCTGTTTATCTTGCGCCGTCTGCCTGTCGCTCGACCTCGAGCTTCTTCGAGATGGCGTTGGACTTCGCATCACTGCTGTATGCCCAGATGATCTCATCAGCGAGGCACTCCTGAATACGCTTCTTTGAGTTGAAAGACTTCTGGAAAGCGCCCTGCGTCATGAGCCTCAAAGCAAGATCTATCCTCCTCTGCGGAGAGCACTCGACAGCCTTAGGATACCTCGCCCCACCATATTCTATTGTGATTATCTCCTCTCTCTGTGAGGCATTCTCAACAGCACCCACAAGAACCTCTACCGGATTCTTCTTCAGCCTCTGTTCAATGAGCCTGAAAGAGTCAAGCGCTATCTGGAAAGCCTTGTTGCCCTTCCCTGTCTTTGTCCCGGAAGTCAGCTTGTGCTTCTTGGACTTGTGGCCCGGGATCATTATCTTGTTGATGAATCTCTCGACGATGGTCAGCTTTGACTTGCGGAACATGGTACCTATATGCCTCCCTGAAGTCTTAGGGACAATCCTCGGCTTGAGAGTGACATATCTCTGGAGGCCCATGTCGCCTACCACTATGCCCTCTGTGCTCCATTTGTTGAATATCTTTATATCATCCATCTTATCATCTGCACCACAATAATCTATCCCATAATGATAATCGTCATGATAATAAATATGACCTATCTGATAAATCTGCTCTCTCTATTTCCTTGCCTTCTCTATCCTTCCTTTCAATAATGCATCCAAGCTCTGATCATTGACCTTGATGACACACCATCTGACACCAGGGATATCCCCTTTAGCCCTGCCCATCTTGCCGCCTATGCATTCGATCATGACCTCGTCGTGCTCATCAATGAGCTTTGTGGCCCCATCGCCTGGACAGAATGCAGTGACCTGCTTGCCGTTCTTGATCAGCTGGACCCTCACGCACTTCCGCATGGCGGAGTTAGGCTGCTTTGCCTCAAGCTGAATCTTCTCAAGGACAATCCCTTTTGCCTGGGAGCTGCCTTCCAAAGGATCAGACTTCTCCTTCAGGTTCAATATTCTCCTGACAAAGTACTTGTTGTTCCATTTAAAAGTGCTCCTTCTCTCCCTGAGCTTCTTTCCAGCATTCATCCCCCTTGATTTCTTTGTCATAGTAATCCAGATTTTTTTGGGTCCTTTATATAGTTTTCCTGTTATTATTATACAATTCAAGGCTTAAAAAAGGCAGGCCCAGCTTATATAACCTTTATCTCCTCAAGTTCAAAAAATCTCTTGACAATTGATTCAGTGTTGCGCAGATTCTGGGCATTCCTGCCAATAAGCAAGCCCTTTGTATTTGTATCAGCTCCATTGATGGTCAAAATACCACCTTCAAACCTGAAACCAGTTATTTTAAGCGGGAAAACCAGATTAGAGATGAATTTGTTCATTTCTGGGTCAAACTCGACAATCCTAATCTTCTTCTTGAGCAAATCCTCAATCTTCTTTATATTGATGCCTTTCTTGCCGATGGCCTTGCCTATATTATTAGGCATGACAACAAAGACAACACGCTCAAGCTTATCGATGAAGCAATCCTTGAGCTTAGCACGCGTAAGTGTCTCAAAGAGCTCCATGTACTTCATGAGGTTCATGTCGTATTTTATCCTGGTCAATTTAGATCCCTACTTCAGAACGCCAAGAACAGAAATAGCATGCCTTCTCTTGCACATCGCACCAAGCTCATCATTCGTGGCATCCACCTTCTCAATCCTGAACTCACTTATCCCCTGATACCTCTTGAGCTCTGAAAGAGTCGAATCTGCCGCATTGCTTGCTACAAGGACCCTGTCGATCCTGCCAAGCTTGATGCTCTTGATGGTCTTCTCAGTGCCCATGATCGCCTTTCCTGATTCCATCATTTTCAACAATTCAGATCCTTTCATTTTCATCCCTGCATAACAATTGATTTAAATTTTTTATCCTGCTGCCGCACCATATATCACTGATACATCACTTGAACTTGGTCACAAGCTCAGGAAGGCCTGTACCCAGCGGGATAGGCTGGTTGAGCATAACATTCTCAACAACGCTTGTCAGCTCATCCTTCTCCCCGACAAGAGCAGCATTGATTATATGCCTAATAGGCGTCTCGAAAGAGGCCCTTGCCAGCACACTGGACTTGTCCCTCACAACACCATACCTGGTGATGCCCTTGATGCTCCCTGTCAGGCACATGGTGTCTGCGACAAGCATGATGTGCCTTATGTCCACATTCAGGCCCTGCCCCTCAATGACCTTGTAGACCTCATTGATGACCGACTGCCTTGCAGCCTCTATACCCAGTATCTTCGCTATCTCAAGCACATCATTGGTGGTGGTCCTCTGCGAATCGACGCAGTCGATGTTCAGGACCTCCTTGAGATTGCTTCCTGCAGTTATTATCACGAACTCCTTGCCTCTCTTCACAGGGAGGACCTGGCTGATGCCCTTGACACCTTTGATGTGTATCTCCTTGAGCCTCTCCTTTATCTTATAGATCTCATTGAGGTTCCCTTCCTTCTCCTTGACCTTTATCCTTATGATATCGCCGTCAAGCTTCACAGAGAACTCCTTGTAGGTCTTGTCAAGCATCTTGGAGACATCCTGGCTTGAAAGCTCATAATCCCCAAGCTTCCTGATGTTGAGCCTCACCTCAATCTCATTCTCCGCCATGTTGACGATGAACTCAGAGGTGACCTCTTTCAGTGTGGTCTCCTTGATCATGAGGGCATATTTCTTTATGTTATCGCTTGTGGCATCAGTGAAATAGATCTCCATCATAGGGGTGCTTATCTTCTTCCTGCCGTCGAGAATCTCGATTATCCTCGGCAGTCCCATGGTGACATTCATCTCTGCGACACCGGCGAAGTGGAATGTGTTCAGTGTCATCTGGGTGCCTGGCTCGCCGATGGACTCGGCAGCCACAAGACCGACAGCCTCGCCGGCCTGCACCTTGGACCCATCGTATTCCTTCACTATCCTGTCGCATATCTTCCTCAGCCTGGCTGCAGGTATCTTTTCAGGAACATATTTCCGGATCTCGTCTATGACAGAAAGCGGGAGCTTGTCCTTGTATTCCTCAAGTATCTTATCCATCTTAAGCGCCCTCCATCTCCTGCTCAACGATCTTTTTCACATTGATCTTGCCGCCCTCGCTCTTCGATACATCCATGGAATCCTCTCCATACCTGAACTGGATGATCCTGTTGGAAGCTTCCCTCACAGTATCATCATACTCCACCTTCAGATCCTGCAGGGCATTGGCGAGACGCCTATAAAGATAACCTGACTTGGGAGTCCTCAGCGCAGTGTCCATCAGGCTGTCCCTCCCTGTCATTGCCTGGAAGAAAAACTCATGCGGCTTCAGGCCGTCCCTGAAACCCTTCTTGATGAAACCATGGGCATCAGGTCCGAGATCATCCTTCCTGAAACTGGGAAGAGTCCTTCCTGTGTAGCCCCTGTTGATCCTGCTGCCCCTGAGAGCCTGCTGTCCTACACAAGCAGCCATCTGAGCCATGTTAAGCGGGCTCCCTTTTGCACCGGACTCTGACATGACCAGACTCCCGGTATGCTTGGTCGTGTATTCAGACACCAGCCTTCCTGTAGTGTTCCTTGCCTTGTTGAGGACCTCAAGTATCTTGAGCTCAAGCGTATCACTGATGCTCTTTCCAGGGAAAGGCTCCAAAGTGCCGTCATAGAATGACCTGATGAACTCATCGACCTTCCCGAAAGCCTCTTCCCTTGTCTCCTCTATCTTCTGGGCAGCTTCCTTGCTGACATCGCTGTCTGATATAGAGCAGGTGAATCCGAGCTCGAATAGCACCTCGATGCCAAGCTTGAATATCTTGCCGATATACTCCACCATCCTGTCCTGGCCATACCTCTTATGGAGGTTCCTCAGGAGCAATCCCTGGCCTTCGCCGAGATTTGCCTTGTCCATGACCCCCTCAATGAGCTGGCCTTTCCTGATCGTGACATAATAATTGCCCCTGTCCTTCTTGGAGATCTTGTCCTCCATCCCGGGCTTGAACTTCTTTGTGTATCCTGTATAATTGAAATCATCCGGCAGGATCACAGAAAATATCTCCTTGCCGCTCACCATCTTCTTGTCAGGCAGCTTTGAGAAGTCATCGACGCCGGCATTCGCAAGCATCCTGACAGCCTTCCATTTAGGGACCTCGAACCAGTCCTGGGTCAGCAGATAGTTGCCTGATATGGCGTCCTGGGTGCAGCCGATTATGCTCAGGCCGAACCTCGGCGAGATGAGCTGGGTCTGGACCTCCATGAGGATCTCAGCCTCTGCACGCGCCTCCTCTGTCTGCGGCACGTGGAGGTTCATCTCATCACCGTCGAAATCAGCATTGTAAGGCGTGCATACAAGAGGATTCAGCCTGAATGTCTTGTAGGGCAGTATCCTCGCCCTATGGCACATCATGGACATCCTGTGCAGCGAGGGTTGCCTGTTGAATATGCAGACATCCCCATCCATGAGATGCCTCTCGACGACAAAACCTGGCTGAAGCTCTTCCAGCAGCTGCTCCTTGGTCTCATCTGTGATCTTCTTCTTCCTGCCGTCCGGCCTCACTATATAATTGGATCCCGGATACGCAGCCGGCCCCCTCTCGATAAATCCTTTCAGATACTGCATGTTCCATGTGTTGACCACTTCAGGAACAGTTAGTTTCATGGCGACAGACTTAGGAATCCCGACCTCATTAAGCTTGATCCTCGGATCAGGCGATATGACTGTCCTTGCAGAGAAATTTGTCCTCTTGCCTGCAAGATTGTGCCTTATCCTCCCCTCTTTTGACTTGATCCTCTCTGTCAGTCCCTTGAGGGGTTGGCCTGACCTGTGCCTTGCCGGCGGGAGCTGCGGGACATTATTGTCGAAGAATGTAGTGACATGATATTGCAGCAGATCCCAAAGGTCCTCGATTATGATCTCCGGAGCTCCTGCATTTATGTTCTCGAAAAGCCTCTGGTTGATCCTGACGATATCACCAAGCTTGTGGGTGAGGTCGTCCTCTGACCTCTCGCCAGATTCAAGAGTGATGGAAGGCCTCATAGTGACAGGAGGGATAGGCAGCACTGTAAGCACGACCCATTCAGGCCTCATCATCTGCGGGTTGATGCCGAATACAGGGAGATCCTCATCAGGTATCTTCTCCAGCCTGGACCTTATCTCTATAGGTGTTATCCTCTTCTCATTCTCGAGGAAGATGGTCGGCTTTTCAAGAGTTATCTTCTGCTGCCTTGCCTTGCAATAAGGGCATTTGTTGATTGTCTTCATCGATGCGATGATCTCCTTGATCTTGCTCCTCCTGGCCTCCGGGCCGTATTCCTCGTCTATCTGTTCAAGGGTCTCGGCATTCTTGTCTATCTTGTTCTTGGGTATAAGTATCCTGCCGCACTCCTTGCATGTGCACCTCAGCAGATTTAGGATTATATCGACGAACTTAATGTGGATCACAGGCCTGGCCAGCTCGATATAGCCGAAGTGGCCTATGCATTCCTTGAGCTTAGAACCGCAGGTCTTGCATTTGAGCCCAGGGTCGATGACTCCGAGCCTAATGTCCATCAGGCCTCCGTCGACCGGATAGCCTTCCTTGTCATAGAGCTCAGGAGTCACTATCTTGGCAGAAGCCATCTTCTTGACCATCTTAGGTGAAAAAATGCCGAAAACAATGCTTTCGATCTTCTTATGAACATAGTCTTCCATCTGATCACCTAGTATTTGTTCTTGAGCATCAGCTTAGGATAGATGCCCAGGGATTTCAATTCATCCAGTATTAGCTTGAAAGCGTACGAGACCTCAATCTTGTTGACCTCGGTGCTGTCGCCGCACACTGTGCAGTGGCTTTCATTCTTGAACTCATTGTAGATAGCGATGATGCCGCACTTCTCGCATACAGGGACAATGGTCCTGTCGCTGTCGAACCTCTCCTTAAGGAGCAAAGAAGCGCCGTGCGCGACAAAGGTGTCCTTCTCCATCTCACCAAGCCTCAGGCCTCCTTCCTTCGCCCTGCCTTCTGTAGGCTGCCTTGTGAGAAGCTGGATAGGCCCTCTTGCCCTTGCATGCAGCTTGTTCGCCACCATGTGCTTGAGCTTCAGATAATACATGCTCCCGATATATATCTTGGCCTCAAGGATCTCGCCAGTGATGCCGTTGTACATGCATTCAGTGCCGTCTTCCCTGAAACCCATCGCCAAGAGGTCTTTCCTCAGGTCGCTGACCTTCTCTGCAGAGAAGGTGGTGCCGTCGATATACCTCCCGATGAGAGATCCTGTCTTCCCGGTGACAAGCTCTATCAGGTGTGAGATGGTCATCCTAGAAGGGATACCATGCGGAGAGAAAATGATGTCCGGGGTCATGCCGCTTGCTGAGAAAGGGAGATCTGTCGGCGGGACTATGAGCCCGATGACGCCTTTCTGGCCGTGCCTGGATGTGAACTTGTCGCCGACCTCTGGGATCCTCTGGTCCCTCACCCTCACTTCGACAAGCTTGTTGCCTTCCTCATTCTCTGTTATCATGACAAAATCGACTGTGCCGCCTTCGCTGTGCTTCACTGTAGTGGAAGATTCCCTCCTTATATTCGAGGTCAGCGAGTATTCCTCGACATCGCTCAGGAACCTGGGGGGACTTGTCTTGCCGATGATGACGTCCCCTTCCTCAATGACCGCTTCAGGGGAGATGATGCCATCGTCCTCAAGGAACCTGTAGTCCCTTTCGCTCTTGTAGCCCCTGACCTCCTTGTCGGGGATGCAGACCTCGTCAGTCAGGCCTCCTGCATACCTCATCTCCTCAGCCACTGCAGGCCGGTAATATGTCGACCTGCCAAGGCCTCTCTCTATGGAAGCCTTGTTGATGATGATGGAATCCTCCATATTGTACCCTTTGTATGACATGACAGCCACGACCACATTCTGCCCGTTCGGATGCTTGTCATATTTCGCGATATCATAGGTCACTGTCGATGTTATAGGTATCTGCGGCGTGTGCAGGATATTCACATCCATATCCATCCTTATCAGATAGTTCGCAGCGTAGAAGCCGAGGGCCTGTTTCTGGTTCTTGCCCCCCATGGCTATCCTGATAGCCTGCGAATAATTGGCATAAGGGACAAGCGATGTGACGATCCCGAACATTGTGACAGGATCAATCTCGAGATGCGTATTGTCCTTCGTGAGCCCGGCTGATGTGTATGCGATCAGCGCGTTCTCCTCCTCAGAAGCGTCGAGGTATTCTATGACCCCCTGCTTGACAAGGTCAGAGAAGGATATCTCGTTTTTCCTCAGCTGATCGACATGCTTGTCCAGGAGGAGACCCTGGCCATCTTTCACGACGATAAGCGGCCTCCTGACCCTTCCCTTGGAATTCTCTATCCAGACATCCTTAGTGGTCTGGTCAAGATGGATGTTGCAGTTGATAGATATGAGGCCTTTCCTCCTGTCCTCGATGACCTGCTGCACAAAGCCTTTCGGCTCCTCGATGGTGCCTATGAATTTGCCGTTAAGGAATACATCAGACATTTTATCACCTTAAAGTCTTGAGACCGTAATTCTTGAGGTTCAGCACGAGATCCTCCTCCGGGAGAGCCTCTGTGACAGACGAGAGCAGGGCAAGGTTCTTCCTCAGGCCGATGTTGGTGCCTTCAGGAGTCTCTGAAACGCACAGCTTGCCATAATGTGTGGGATGCAGCGCCCTTGCCTCAAAATTCTCCTGCGATGCCGAAAGCGGGCTGACGACCCTCTGCAGATGAGAGAGTGTCTCGAGGAAGTTCAGCCTCTGGATCCTCTGGCTGATGCCTTTCCTGTTCCCGACCCATGCGCCTGTAGCCATGGAGCTGTATATCCTCGATGTCAGCAGGTTGTCCCTGATTATGACCTTTATCGACGGGAACTTGCCCCTCTTGACTATCCTCTGGAAATTATAGAGCAGGTCGCCTATGAGGACCCTCAGGTTCACCCTGATGAGGTCGGCAAGAAGATCGCCTGAAAGCTTCAGCCTCTTGTTCATGTAATGATCCTTGTCGTCGAGATGGAGCTCGCCGTTGGACACCTTGATGTATTTCCTGACAAGCTTGCACAGGTTGTGCGCCTTGAACAGCCTGTCCTTCTCTGTTATGCCCAGGTGAGGGAGCAGGTATTTGTCGATGATCTCCTTGATCCTCTCCACCCTGATATCCTTGGACTGGGTGATGCCTGACTTCTTGGCGATATAATCCAGGGCCTCTTCTTCAGTCTTGATATTGACGAACTCATACAGGTTGATGAAGATCTCGTCCATCTGGTCCTCTCCGGCGATGGCCTTCATGATGTCCTCATCCTTGAGGAGGCCCAATGCCTTGAGCATGACAACGATGGGGATCCTCTTGACCCTGGTGAATGTTATGTAGATTATGCCATCCTTGAGCTCTTCAATCGTGTGCGGTATCTTGTACGAGCCCTGCTCTGCAAAGATCTTGCCGACATACTTGCTTAGGCCAATCGTGGCCTCTTCGACAAGCATCCTGTTAGGCGCAAGGTCCTCTATATTGACAAGGACTTTCTCAGTGCCGTTGATTATGAAATACCCTCCCGGATCATCAGGGTCCTCCCCATTCTTGATGAGGTCTTCCCGGCTCAGGCCGTGCAGGTGGCAGAACCTCGACTTGAGCATCATCGGGAGGTTGCCTATCTGGGTCTTCAGCGAATCCCTCTGCACACCATTGATGTGGGCAGAGACCTCTATGAAGATCGGGGCAGCATAGGTTATCTTCCTGAGCCTCGCCTCAATAGGGTAGATCACCCGTTTGGAGCCGTCAGCCTCAGTGATCTCAGGCTTCGAGATCCAGATCTTGTCGAGCCTTATCTTGAACTCGTCGACATTATGGGGGATGATTGTCGGCTCAATCTCCTTGTTCTCCTCAATGATGTTCTGGAGCTCTTTCTCGATGAGATTGTTGAATGATTCGATGTTAGAATTGACGAATCCGGTCTCCTCGAAATATTTCTTCAGAACAACCTTTGAAGCCTTATGATCATACATCTGTGACCACCCTGTAATATTTTGAGACGCCTGCTGTGGGGCTTGATCTCTCAATCATAATGATGTCCCCTTCTTCAGGCTTCAGGTCAGCTATCGCGGGGTCGCTCTTGAATATCTTTGGGAGCCCTTTTGAAGTCACTTGATAAGTCTCATACAATGCTTTGGACTCAGTCTTATTGAGCTTGGTGTGTTTGGGCACCAGGTTATGTGTCTTGATATCAAATTTTTCTTTCATTTTGACTCACAAGCTTTGTTTTTGCCCATATCATCAGCGAAATATGGGCCGGACGGGACTTCCTAAACCACTTTTTTGAAATTTTTAGTGGCCTTTTCGGACCCGCGACCACCTGATTCCCTCAATTTCGCCTTATTACGAAATTTAAAAGTCAGGTGCTCTACCAGGCTGAGCTACCGGCCCAAATTTAAACGCCCTGGCCGGGATTTTCGTTTCTTGATCGAATTCGAACCCGGGTCGAAGCCTCGACAGGGCCTCATGATGGACCGACTACACTACCAGGGCATTTTATCTAAATAAGGCAAAACTTCGGCCTTTCGACTAAAAAGCGATATTTCCAGCTTTAGAAGTCAAAAGAACCTTTTATGGCCATAACTGCTCCAAATTTCTTTTATTTTTAAATGTTATGTTTTTTGCTTTTATTGATTTAAAAATCATTTTTGATCAGTACTTCACCACATTTATCATTATTATGTAGTAACTATAGAAATATTTATAAAAACTTCCTAAAGCCCATGCTCATGGCACTTGAGGAGGACATTGCATCCATTCTGAAGCATAAGAAGGTCTATGTTGGTGTCGATATCATGATCCTCTGCTGTGCTGAGCCTTCTAAATATATTGCAAACTCCCTGAATGCCGGATCAGGATTAGTTAGGCACCATAAATGCCCGGGATTCGACAAAAATCGGGAAACAGTGCTCAACCATAGGATAAGCAAGCTCCTGATTAATTTTGACGCGCAAGGCAGGATGATGATGGATGGTTACAGCCACTACAGCCTCATTGAAGACAGATCCGGGATAGAATTCTATGGTCCTTCAGATTCTCGCATAGAGGGTGCAGTCCAAATCGGTTTCCATCCGACAAATGGAATTGCCATGATAGGTGTGCCTGGCGGAGCCCTCTCACTTAGCCCAGGCCTATCAGGCCAGGGTTCATTTGTCAAAGCAACCATAGGAGGCATGCTGATATATGAGGACAGGGCGCTGATGAGAAGCAAGCTAGTGAAGCTGGAGAGATACCCCACAGATGTTGTCGTCAGAGAAAAGGGATGCACCCATATGCTCCCCGGCTTGCAGCGAGGACCCTTCAGCAAATCCCAGACAGATCAGGCCTGGATGGCAGGGATTGATGAGCTGGCAGGATATGTCTCTATGCTGGAAGCAGACCATAAGATTAGGCTCCAGAGAACTGCAGTCGATTACATCCGCTTTTAGTCCCAACCTCTAGTTCGCAAACTTTTTTATATCCACAAATGATTCTTCTGATAATGAAACTGCTTATCGCAACAACAAACAAGAGCAAGTTCGAGAGATATAAGCTCCTGCTCTCACAGTTCATGGATGCTGAGATAAGCTCACTGCTGGATTATGGAGTCATCGATAATGTCGAAGAGGATGGGGCCAACGGCGCAGAGAACGCCCACAAGAAAGCCCTCGCCTACATGCAGGAGCTCTGCATCCCGACGCTGGCGATCGATGAGGAGCTCTATCTGGATTTTCTCCCTGCAGACAGGCAACCCGGGATGAATGTCAGACGTGTAAACGGGAAGAGGCTTTCAGACGATGAGATGATCGGGCATTATGGCAGGCTCATCGACAATGCGCTGCCTGAGAAGAGGAAAGGATGCTTCATACACAACATCTGCCTTGTGCTGCCGAACGGAGAGTCTTTCCATGCAAGATGGAAGCATGATGGCCTCTATTTCAGGACATCCCCTCCTGGGCCGAGGCTTCAAGGATACCCCTTCGCATATTTTGTATACGACAAGAACTCCGGGAAATCAAGGGCGGAATTCAGCGATGACGACTGGATAAGGAATGATGCAGAACTGATCGAAGTGCTGCGCAAGCTTTTCATAAGGGCATTCTGAATGGATTCGGGAATTCATGATGCCTTTCTTGCATGGATCAGATGATTCGGCTGGTTGTGATGATACCTCTGGCAGACCGGCCTGAATCCCATGCCAATCCCATACCCAGCATCTGACAAGCCTTTAGCCACTGCCAGATTGACGAGCTGCTTCGCTGCTATGGCCACCCTTGACAGATAAAATTCTGATCCATCATAGCCCGACCCGCCAGGATCCCTGCCAAGCTCTTTGCCATCAAAGATGAAAGACCTGAAATCACCTTGCAGCAACCTGAGAAGATTCCCAGTCTGCAGGCCATCAAGCCCGCAATTCTGCTGTGTCAGGCCGATAATGACATCCTCCCCTGCTAATTTCTCAAGAGCTGAAAGGGAGAGCAATATTTCGTGAGGCTGCCTGAGTTCTGCAAACCTCAATGCCCAATAAGCAAGATTCCTGGGGCTCTTGAGAGATATGAGCACAGAGTGCCTCATCCTCAGATCAGGGAAAAAAGCCTTGCTCTCGCCAGAGATAACTCTTTCCAGGTCTGCATTATGAAAAAATATATTTCCATAGCCAAGAAAGTCAGAAGCGTGGTCATAATGATCATATGCATGGAATTCTGCCTGAGGACTCCTCTCTGCAATCCTTTTAAGATAAGCATCTCCAGTATGAGACCCGAAATCCAGGACCAAGGAAGAGTTGTCAAGGGCGTTCAGGAGATTATCAGGCCTGCCATCAGGATCCATTCCAGAGACAATGCCTCTGAAAGCTTCTTCCACTCTGTCTACATGAGTGATTGTCTCCTTGTAGATGTCATGCTGGGGTGTGCAGTCATCAATCTGATCCAGGTCTGCCAGGCAATATGTCCTGAAAACAGACAGATCCCTTGCAACAGGCATGACAACTGAAGAAGACAGAGAGCCGTACCTTTCAAGGAAACCTAATGTGGAATGTATTGAACTATGCAGGTCCATAAAAGGGGGGTGATGTGACAGGTTTATTATTTTTCTGGTCAAATCACGCCGAAATAAAAATCCCTGCCCAATAAATATAAAAACCTCTGCAGATACCTATCTGATGATAATTATTTGATGATAATTATCTGTTCGGGGGTGCACCATGAGCCTAGATGTGATTGTCCTAGTAAAGCCAGAAGCATACCAAAGACTGGATGTCAAGGCTGCTGAAGGCTATTTCAAGGCTGAGCAGAGAGTATTATCTGCGCTGAAAGAAGGCCTGATTGAGCGGGGCATAGAACAGATTGCAGGCCTTACCGGGTTCTCAGACCAGAACCTGCCGGCCGAGTCACCAGCAAGAACTGTGATAGAGCTTGATGACATCAATTTTGTCTTATCGACAAGTGTGAGGAGGACAAACCCCCAATACCAGAAAGCGATGGACAAGATAACAGGATTCCTAGAGGTCCTCGCAAATGACTGGAAAAAGGGCATAAGGAAAGACAATGTCAGGACCTATGATGGCAAGCCTTTTGTCGAGTGGGATTATCTCATGCAGAATGTCCTTTTCTATACTTCCAGGGTGACAGGACTCGGGGTGCAGACCCAGATCGAGAGCATCAGCGCACCTTCCCAATATGATGAGCCTCTTGACAGGCTGGCTGTCCCTGTCGCGCTCATGAGAGACTTTGACATCAGGAGACCAGGCACTGCAGAGCTGTGGTACAGGGGCAGGAGATTCTATGACGATGTCGAGAATGCTTCTGTGAAGCCTGTGAAGAAAGAGCTGGCCCGGAAATCCAAGGTTACTCTCGACGAGATGCCTCCTGAGACGCAGAAATACTGGGAACAGCTGGGCGCTTACCTGTTCACTGTGCAGAGCATCCCCTCCCCAAGACGACAACCAGGAAAAGTGCATGACAGGCTTTTCCTGATACCAGAAAAATCAAAGCCGAAGGGAAGCACAGCACTCCCCCTGATACACGACCCTGATAATTACACTGCGCTTCTTGAGGAGTACAGGCCAGGAATCCAGACCGCATTGAAGAGATGGAAGAACCTGGAGGGCAATATCGGAGAGATTGTGACCTTCTATTATGGGATAGAAGATGAGGCGAAGGTCGCAGAGCAGTTCCCTTACCTGCCTGAATACAGCGTGAAGCGCGACGGCAGCAAGACATTTGTCTCAATACAGGCATTATACGACCGCATCATGGCCCTGGAACAGGACTACACAAAGAACAGGCTGCTCAGGAGACATACGCAGTCGCCGATAGTCTGACCTGGAAAGGATAATCATCCAGATTGTACCCTTGATCCAGATTTCAGATTGTGCTGTTGAAGCCGAAATGATATTTCCAGTTAGAATCCACGTCCTCAAGGCCGCAGCCATCATCAATGCCGCCTTCGGCAAGGGCGTTGTACCACTCTTTCCTGTTGCTTTCAGAATTCATCAGGACAGTCCTGCACTTATCCCCATCTACTATAGTGCCCCCTGTCATGCATCTGTCATTAAGGACAAAGCAGGGTATCTTGTCCTCGCAGAAATCCCATTTCCCTTCTGAGATCTTATCGTTCTTGATCTGGTTCCTGTTCCAGTCAAGGCTGTGATAAGTCATGCAGAAATCCATGATCGACCCAAAATCCTTTATATTGTCGCACAAGGATTCGCAATTGTCAATAGCCTTCTCCTGGGTCTGTCTCACATCATACTCAGTGGAAGCTCCCTGCATCTTGGTAGTGCTCTTCTCTGTGAACCTGAAGAAAAGATTGAGGACAACCAAAGAGATAATCAACAATAGGAATAGCCCAAATATCATTGTCAGTGATTTTTCACCCTTTTTCAAAGACATGGCCATGCAAAGAGGGAAAGGATTTATAAAATAGATTGTTTTGAATGCCTATTTTGGCAATCTCATTTAGAGTGATAGAGATGCACTACCCAATATAATTCTCAGGGTGCTCGTAAATATACTGTCTTGACACACCAATCTCGACCACCTTGCTATCCTCTGCGGACGGCTTCGCATAAAATGCGCTTATGACAATCACTGGAGAGTAGCCTTTGCATAGGGTGTTGTTCCTGTCAGGTGCGCAGTGAGAGCAGTCGCCCCAGCCTTCTGGCTTCACATTTGCCGGAAGGCGGTCATGCTCAGAGCACTGCCTGATGCACATAATGACTTCATCTAAAGAACTGGTCACATCAGTTGTGGTGCATATCTCTGCAAGCTCTGCTGTCTGTGGCAACTTGAGATCAGGTAAGCATAGCTTATATTTATATGTTATCATACTTTATCATATATTAGGACACAAAATAGGAATACTGGTTGGAATATCGTGTCTGGTTGGGATATCATGTTTTGTAGGAAGATCAGGTAATCATCAGGTGATCATTTATCAGCTGAAACCAATGCCCTGATCCAGCCTTGATTTAAGAAAGATATATAAATCAACGCCCAATAAAGTGCTCTATGGAACAAAAATTCATCATATTGTTGCCATGCATTTTTCTGATTGCAGTTATCATTGCCGGCTGCGGGCATTCCGGGGATCGGGATGTGGAGCAGCCTGCTCTCCCTGATGAAGGACCCGGAGCTTATGATGCACCTGGGGCCGAACCTGAGCCAGACACAGGGACAGCAGAGGCTGATGAAACAGAATCAACAGAACCAGAAGAGCCTGCTGCTGATATTGAAGTGAGACTGACAAAAGAGAAGACCATGATCCCGTCTAAGCTGACCATCAGCAAAGGCACAACTGTCCGGTTCTTCAATGAAGAGGAGAAATATAATCATAACCTGATAATACATCTTGCGGATGTGAAAGTGACGTCGAAAGATGACATAGTGATCCAGAGCGGAAATTTCGGGCCGGGAGAAACATGGGAATTCGAGTTCGAAGAGTCAGGCATCTACACTATCAAGGACATCTACTCAGGCACAATGAGAGGCGAGATAACAGCAGAGGTTGTCGCCGGGGGATTCATGGAGCTCTACAATTCAGCAGAAGAGATCAGCAAGGTCTTTGTCAGATAAACCATCTAAACCCCAAAATTATCAAAATTATCTTAACTATCTCCTCATCATATCCCATATGGCTTCCCCAATAGCCTGCCTCGTTTCTCTGCAAAGCTTGACTGCAGTATCTTTACTATCATCTTGTGGATGGAGTGCCGGAAGTATCCTGAGATGGATTGTGCCAGGAGTGACATCCAGGCTTTTTTTAGGAAGTATGCCTGCTGCCCCGTATGAAGCAACAGGGATTATTGCCAGACCTGCCCTTGCTGCAAGATTGAAGGCTCCCATCCTGAAATCACTCATGGAATAATCTCTTGAGGAGCTTCTGGTGCCTTCAGGGAACATCACGAGATAATATGATTCAGGATCCGGGTCCTCCCCCATCCGGCGCACTGCGTCTTCAAGACTGCTGTAAGCCTGGCGTGGATTTGACCTGTCTATGATCGGCATCCCTACAGCATGCATCCCCTGCCCAAAAATTGGGATGTGAAATAGCTCCTTCTTTGTGCCGAAATACTTCCTTCCAGGAAACATGAGGAGAGCAGGGATGTCAAGCAGAGAAGTGTGGTTCTGGCAGATGATGCCAGGTCCGCGGACGAGATCATCAATCCCATCAACCTCAACATGCACACGGAGCATATCAAGGACCCTCTTTGAGAAAGTGAAGGCATGCTCATACACATCCTGCGGTGTGACACCCTCTTTGAAGGAATCAGATCTGATTCTTGCGACAGCATCAATAACATAGTATGCAGCCATAGCGGCCTGATAAGTCTTCTTGAGCATAATGCGGGGTAAAGAATGAGATATTTATGCTTTGCTATTGGTCTGATCAACATGGTTATAAGAAGATAAAGAAATCATTGCCTTTTCCTGCTTTTCATCGAGAAAAGCACAAGAGTCATTTTATCATATCTGCGACTGCTGCGCTCATTGAAGCAGGGAAGGTCACAATGATTACTCTCTTGACTGCAAGGATCCAGTCAGTGCTCCAAGGGGCCCTCTGGATAAGGGTCAACAATATAGCGACGACAAAAAATGAGAACACATATGTGAAGATGACCCTCTTGAGGAATTCTTTCCAATGGTCACCCATCTTGTTCTTATAATAATTGTAATAGACAAATGAAGCAATGAACATCAATGAGATTGCCAGAAAACCTGTGATATTCCTCAAAGGCAATGATGCTGCAAGATTCCAGACCTCTTCTGTTAAACCAACCGGAATCGCTAATATCGAAGCCCCTATCATGACCTGCAGCATATCCTTAGGCCTGAACCTGATCATCAACGGAGTGATGAACTTATGCAGTATGTGACCTTTTTCATCACGGACTGTGACAACCTCCTTGAACTGGTTGCCGGCCATGACAACTTCTTTCTTAATCTTGGTTTTTCTCATGATATCACTGGTTCAGTGCCACATAAAGCATGAATTGGCCGCTGTCTTTTGACAGCTTCCCGCTAGTGATCTCTTTGCTCACCTTGGTAAAATGACCAGAGGAGCATGCTCCTTTCACATACCATTCAACAGACCGAATGCTGCAAGCCTCACAAGGGTTCTGATAATCCAATCCGCCAGAACCGCAAACCTTATCTTCCTCACCTTCACATATCTCTGGCCTTGGAGAAGTGCAGTAATAAACAGGAACAACACCCTCTGATATGAGGACTTCAAAATCCTTGATAGGCCGCTGTTTGAGCTCATTCCACTCATTGTCAATAATGGCCTGGATGACCCCACCATTCTGGATGACAACATCCATTATGTGAGGTGTGATGACCTGCGCGACCACCTGACCAGACCTATCACCATAGCCGGCGTGGGAGGAATCGAAAGAGAAAATGAAAAGGAAGCAGTTGTCGCATCCCAAGACCTTTGATTCCTCCAAGACCAGATCCTGCCCATCAAACCCGTATGTCTGGCTGCCCAAAACATAAAGTCTTGCCTTTTCCCTGCTGTCATCCAAGCTGTAGCTTCTCGGTACCGGGGCACATGCTGCCAAGACGAGTGAGCATATAATAATGCAGATCGCCAAAGACCTCATCTTCTATCTCCTTAATGCAGAACCAACAATAGCTGCTGCCGTGACAATACCTGCTGTCATCACAACTGTGTTACCAGCCACATTACCTAATCCGGCCCATCTTGCACCTATCTTGACCATCCACACCGTAAGCATGAAGTACACGATGCCCAAGAGTATCATGAAGACAGACGCAAGAAGTGTCACACCGATACCCTTCATAGTATCAACAAACGACATATAGATCACCTCAAAAGCATCTAGGAACCGGTTATTTATATAATTGACCCAAATCATCCAATAAATTGAGAGAATATTTATAAATTCTGACTGCAAACAATGATCTGGGAGTCGATATGAGCCAATATATTTTCAAATATGCACTAGCATTGCTCAGCATAATATTCATAGGCCTTGTTGACTTTTATTCCGGGTATCTGATCGGTTTCTCAATCTTCTATCTCATCCCCATCATATTCATCGCCCTGAATCATGGCAGGAACAAATCCACAGCATCAGCAATATTCGCAGCTTTTGTCTGGGGTGTGGCAGAATTCTATCACCCGGAGGTGCCCATAGCTTACACAATATGGAACTCCTTTGTGCGATTGGCCATATTCATCATTATATCCCTGACTGTGAACCGACTCAAGGAGAATATCGAGAATGAGAAGAAGCAGAAAGAGAAGCTTGACGAGCTCAACAAGCTGAAGAACAAATTCCTGGGCATAGCAGCACATGACCTGCGAAATCCTATGGGTATCATCAAAATGTATTCAGCCATCTTGCTGAGCAAGGATATCAAGAGTCTCACTGAGGAGCAGAGAAGGTTCATAAAAACAATAGATGAGCAAAGCAATTTCACGCTCAGGCTCGTAGATGACCTCCTGGACTATTCGAAGATCGAAGCCGGCAAGATAGATCTTCAGCTGGCAGAGCAGGATTATGCAGAGATGCTGACCGGCATCGTCAGCCTTAACAAGACATTTGCCGGAATCAAAAAGATCGAGCTAAACCTGGACATCAAAGATAAGCTGCCCCATATCATGATCGACAAGAGCAAGATCAATCAAGTCCTAAACAATCTGGTGATGAATGCCATAAACTATTCAAATGAGAACACCAAGATAATCATTGTAGTGGAAAAGCAGAAAAATTCGGTCTTGACCAATGTCATTGACCAGGGCGCCGGGATACACAAGAAGGACCTCAAGACCATATTCGAAGAATTCGTCAGCGGAAAGAACCAGACAAGGACCATAGAGAAAAGCACAGGCCTCGGCCTTGCAATTGCCAAGAAGATAATCGAAAGCCACAATGGAAAAATAGGTGTCAAGAGCAGTCCTGGCAAGGGGTCAACCTTCTATTTCACATTACCAATAAAAGAGCATTCAAACTGATACTCATTCATATCTCAGCGCATCAACCGGCCTCAGCTTAGAGGCCCTGTACGCGGGTATGACCCCTGCTATTACACCAATGACTATCGAGAATGCAAATGCGAATATCAAGAGCTCTGGGGACAATGCTGTTGAGCTGAACATCCTCGTAAAACCTCCTCCGGGGCCGCCACCATTTGACACCCCTGAGACCAATAAGCTTATGTAACCTGATGCGACTGAACCGAGAATCACACCCCCGAGACCGCCGACAAAGCCGATCATACCAGAGTTTATCAGGAAAATCATCAATATATCCCTGTTCTTCGCTCCTATGGCTTTCATCACACCAATCTCCTTTGTCTTCTCAAGGACTGAAGTGAACATGGTATTAGAGATGCCGACTGCACCGACAACCAATGAGATGGCAGCAATGGCGCCTAAGAATATGGACATGGTGTTGAGTGTCTCAGATATGGTGCTCCTGAGATTAGCAGACGATAAAATGCTGAAATCCTTGTCGTCAGCCTTCAATATCCCCCTTGACAGCATCAGTTTCTTCTCTATAGCGGCCTCTGTCTCATTCACCTTATCGACGTCGGCAACCTTGACAGTTATAGAGCTCACTTCATCATCCTCGATGTCATCAAGCATATCCCTTGCCGGATTTAGGGGGATTATAACTGCATTATCATTATATCCCTCCTTCAATATGCCGACGACCTTGAAGATCTTACCTTCCAAGGCAATCTGCCTGTTCAGCTGGACTTCCTTATCAAAGAAAGTGGTGGCTCTCCTATGGCCCAGTACGACCGAATAGGCATCTCCCTGAGTGAGATATCTCCCGGATCCAAGCTCATCAGTGGTCATATCCTTCCAGACAACAGTATCGACACCTGTGACAGTCACATCTCCTGTCTCCCCCAGGTATTTCATCTTTGCACTGCCTGAAACCTGCCCCATGACAATCTTCACATTCGGAATGGTTCTAATCGCCAAAATATCCTTCTCTGTAAGAGGATCCTGATCAGTGCCTGATGCTACCCCAAAATTCCCGCCCGGCCCCCTGAATCCGCTTGCCCTGGAAAAACCAGGAGAGATGGTCAAAAGATCAGCGCCGAGATCACTGAAGCGGGATTCAAGATTCTGCTTAGCACCCTGGCTCACTGATACGATCGAGACCACAGCGGCAATGCCGATGATAATGCCTATTATGGTAAGCCAACTCCTGAGCTTACTATGAGCCAGGATGTTCCATGCAAGTTGGACTATCTTCCTGAGCCTCATCGTTTCTTCTTCCTGGCCTCCTCCTCTTCCTTAAGCAGCCTTCTTTCCCTGATCCAGGAAATGCCTTTCCAGACGATGAACAAAGCTGCGATGATGATGAGCCAGAACCACCATTGCTGATAGATAGAGGTCTGTGTTGCCGTCGTCATCCCCCTCTGGCTGAAATTCTGCCTGGACATTCCGTTCGGCAGGGTTCCATTGAAAGAGTAATCTGCAGCAGGGTAAGACACCTCTTTTGTGACGCTCCTGCGTTCACCGAAAAGATCAGTATAATCTATCTGCACCCTCAACATACTGCCTTCAGCGCCTCTCCTGCGGTTGATCCCGAAACCTACCATAGTATAATCCCCATTCTCAAGATTGCCGACCATCTGACCATCAGTTCCATCCACTGTGAAATCAGGCTGTTCGGGGATCCTCACAATAACCGAATATGCGACATTCTTTCCGACATTGGCGATTGCGATAGATGCCTCATCATCACTGACCTCCTGGATCACCATGTCAAAATCAGTCTGGGCATCTGCCAATGTTATGTCAAACTCCTTATAGAGCCAATGATTCTCCTTGCCGTCGATGCTGTATTCAAGCTTCAGTTCATTGGTGCCCTTGACAGCATCCTTATCAACCCTGACCTTGTATTCGAGGATAACCGGTCTTCCGGGGATGAGGCTCCCAAACTCCCTTACAGAATTTTCATTAGAATCCAATGAGAAAGGATATTCCGGCGCAAGCCTGAAAATTGCATCCTGTGTAACCTCAGATCCCACATTCTCTGCCTGTATCCAGACCGTGACATACTCACCCGGATTAACAGGATATGGCTCATACTTGAGCTTGCTGATCTGGATATGCGACAGAGAATCACCGGAACGGAATGTCTTGAATGTCGTGAAGTTTATCTCGAGCTCTGCAGCCGAGGAGAAACCAACAGCTATCAGCATAATAAACACAAAGAACAATACGAAACCAGCCTTCTTCATTTTCTCACCTTTTCAGTGTCTTTAATGATAATCCCATCCCTCAAGTAAATAACCCTCTTCGCATATCTTATAAGATGAAGATCATGGGTGACGAGGATTATTGTCTTATTCTCCTCGACATTCAGCTTATGGAGGAAATCCATGACATACTTCCCTGTCTTTGAATCGAGATTCCCTGTCGGCTCGTCGGCAAGCACGACATCAGGATCATTTGCCAGAGCCCTTGATATCGCGACTCTCTGCTGCTGCCCTCCACTCAGCTCATTCGGCCTATGATGCAGCCTGTCGCCGAGGCCCAAAGAAGCGAGCAATTCCCTGGCCCTTCTCCTAGCAAGGGCGGATGGCTTTTCAATGAATTCCATGGGGAGCATGGTGTTATCAAGTGCGCTCAATGTAGGGATGAGATTGAACTGCTGGAAGATGAAACCTATTGTCTTGCCCCTCAGCACTGCAAGAGAAGACTCGCTCATCCTGGCAACATTCTTATCATTCAGGAATATCGCACCGGTTGATGGGACATCCAATGCACCTACAAGATTCATCATTGTAGACTTGCCAGAACCGCTCGGACCGGTAATCGCCACAAACTCACCCTTGTCGATCTTGAGGTTGATATCTTTCAGAACTGTAAGCTTTCCGGCCTTGCCCATGTCATAGGTCTTGGTCACATCCTGCAATTCAATAAGAGTCTGGCCACTCATATGCCTTAAAAATCAAGAACAATTTATAAATAAGATGGAGGGAAAGTGCATATCTGGATTCAATGCTTGCTTGTGATGTCCTTGCTCTCCATGAACAGGTAATCCTTGAGCTCTTTAGAGAAATTTGCATCATTCTGCCTGATCCACTCAATCAGCATGGCAGCATGCTCCTTTTCCTCATCTGCATTATGGATAAGGATCTTCTTTAGATTCTCATCGGTGCATGCATCTGCCCGCTGGTTGTAATAATCAACAGCCTGCATCTCTTCTCTCAATGAGTCGATAGCACGTTTCATATCCAATGTCTTTGCTGAAACCTTATTCCTTTCTTCTTCCATAATAAACACCTCTTAAGGGTCTTATCATGCTTTATTTTTAAAGTTTTACCAGAAAAATGATACACCAATTCTTCAAAGCTATCAAGCTTAGTCAAATCTACAGAGATTATTTATAAGAATAAATCAAAATTAGTCTATTCTTATGAATAAGTTGAAATAATATTCATGACTAGATCTTGTGCAGAAACAGGATTTTCACTTTCTACCTGGAAGGTGTAATACCCTGCTCTCCATAAGTATAGTGGGTCTTTATTGATTCTGTTTATTTTGGTTATGTCTTTCCCATTTAGTTGCACAATTTCATCTGAATAATATGCATCCATCTCAGCGAGGTTCTCTTTCATTTTATCATAACATGGATTATTCTCAGGACATTCCATTATCCATAAATTGGTGTTGCCAGAATCAAATTTGAAAAAATTCATTTGGGTATTACCATAAAAATGTTTTAGGGTGCTTATATCCGAATTCATTTCCGAATAGCTTATTTGGTCCCACTGTTTAGAATGCGTAGGCACTAAATACTCCAATTGACCTTGAATTGTTGTGTCTGGATGAACTTTTTCAACACTGCACCCTAAGATAAATAATGATCCAACAACAAATAGGAACAAAATAACAGGTTTCATCCAAACACCTCTTTAAGTATGATATGAAGGTCAAAATGAAGCTTTGTTTTTAAATGTTATTCAGAAATACGGGACCCCATGAAGATAAATATCCCCGCCCCCGGAATTTCAGGAAACCAAGCAGGTGCATCTCTGCTTCTCGCTTGGCTCAGCATTTGAACCAGGAACCTTTCGGTATCAGCTGGCTGTGGGTCATCCATTCCCGAACGGGATTGTCACACAGAACGCTACAGCCGAACGCTCTAGCCGTTGAGCTAGGCGGGGATTGTGAGCAGATTTTTTCTAAAATCTTCGAAAAATACCCTCCAGATCATCGCAAATACTGGGCTTGAGCCGCAAGGCGAAACCCATGATGATGCCAGCTGACATCTCAGCTGCGCGTTAGCCGTTGAGCTAGGCAGGGTGCTTATAAAGAGGAAATGACTCCTTTTTAAATATTGTGGCTCAGAATCGGGTGATTTATATATCTTGGATGCGTATATATAGGCAGGTGGTTTCAGGGTGGAATATGGCAAGGACATTCAACTGCAAGAAATGCAAGAATTTCTGTGAACCCGAAGTGAAGGCTGCATGCATATTGAGAGGGAAGTGCGAGAGATACACTCCAGTCAGCAAAATAGGGCCAAGGCTCATCTTCCTTGATGGGATAGACTTCCATGAAAGGATGAACAAGGACAACGAGATCACAAAGGACAAGAAAGAGATCCTGCTGGCTTAGATGCCCGCCCTTCCCTCGACAGTTATCCCGCGCGGCCTTATCTTATGCGACTTTCCGCACTTCGGACAGATGGTCTCGTTCCAATCCTGATCCAGCGGATACCCACAGTTTTCGCATCTCCTCTGCTTGCCTTTCTTTATCAGCATCTTAATTCGTCCTTATGTATACAAGATCAACATCATCGATGATATGATCATCCAAGCTGCACACAACACTGAACTCTTCCCCTTCAGGGACCGTGATATGGGCAAGCTGATTCTGCGTCGAGTACCAGCCTGGCTGGAAATCCACAACCCCATGACCCTCATCCTTCAGAACCTGCTTTGCCAGATCCTGATCCTTCGTATTGAACCTGACAAGGACCTTGCCAGGGGTGAAATCGATGCCCGGTTTAAGGGACTGCAGACCCTTCTCGCATGACGACGATGATCTGCCTGAAAAAACCGAATCAGATGAATGCGTCGAAGCGTCGGGACTGCATCCGGCCAGCAGCAAAACAACGATAAAAATGAAGCATCTCATGATCTCAGCTCTCGATGCTCAATGGATTCGAATATGATTTCAGAACCTTGTCGCCGTCCCTATACTTGACAAGCACAGGCTCGAGCCTGATGTTGCCGATTATGCTCAGCTTAGGCCTGATCTCATAGACCAGCAGCCTCTCCTCATAAGGATCAAGTATGTCAAACTTCCACTCCACAATCCTTCCCTCCTTTGCATGTGAATAGGTCTTGTCAGGCTTGACTACTCCGGGGCTTTCCGAAAGCTCGATGCTGACTAGCTCATTCACACGGTCTATGACCCTTACATCCTCAAAGGGCTTGTTCCTCCTGTTTTTTAAGATAATCATGACTTTCACAGACGAGACAGCGCCTCCCTGCCTCGAGATCTCATGCGCATTCTTTATGACGATGACAGGATCCTTCATCATGAAATAGAACAGAAAGACAAGCAGCAGCACAACGAGCACAACAGCTGGGATCAAGTAAGATGTGGTGACTGTGAGTGTGGCGGTCTCATTCGGCTTGAGAGTCAGCTCCCATTCATATGCCTCGACGCTATTCTTTTCCACGATAGAAGAAGACGGATCAGTCCTGGTGAATATCTTCCTGAATCCCGGGGTGACATAGCTGACCTTCTCTGTCTTCTCTATATTGCCATTGTTCTTCACAGTTATGACAGTCGAATGTGAGACGATCCCTTTCTCAGACTCGCTCCTGAGCTCGAAGCTCGGCAGGAAAGGCAGCACTTCCATCAATATTGATTCCTCCGAGACGGTCTTATTGAGATAAAAAGCTGATGCAGTCACAAGGATCTTCTGAGGCATGACATCCTCAAAGTCAAAAGTGTACTCGACAGTCTTCTGGCCATCCGGACCCAGCTCGATATAGGATTCCTTGCTGAAAAGGTCGCTCCGGAGCTCCACAAGCAGATTGGGCATGTGCAATGCATTGTTGTTCTTCAGGCTTATCTTAACCGAAAACTTCTTGGATGTATCGATGAAACCAGGAGAAGATATCGATAGGGTCACATTCGGATCATATTTCGGGGATTCCCTGAAGACCCTGACATTGAGCAGGATTTCGCTCTTCTCACCTGTAACAGAGGACTCAAGCCCGATGATCAGCTTATGGATGCCGAGACTGATGTTGCCATTGGAATTGAGCTTGAGGATAAACTCCTTGGTCTCGTCCGGCTTCAATGTGATGCCTGTTGTCATGAAATACACAGGATCTGTCATGGGGCTGAACTTGCCTATGTAGTCAGTCACGAAATAGAAATCAAGGTCCTCCTCCTTGGCAGTAGGATTGTAGACAGACATGCTGAAAAGGGCTTCTTCCCCCTGCATGATTGAATCCTTTATCGGGGTGAATTCTATCCTGACCTCCCCGCCGCTGGAGGCATGAGGCGAGATTATCACCTGTGCAGATGCAGAGAACAGAGCACATAACAATGTACAGAACAAAATTATCAGCAACCCCTTTTTTGGCATCATATCACCTGTATAAATATCTCCCTAATATCAAAGACTGACCTCATCAAAACTAACATTCCCTAATATATAAACTTTTTTGCTATAAGAGGCTCCTGCCAGTCATCTCCTTTGGCTTAGGGAGCCCCATGAGATGGAGCATTGTCGGGGTTATATCACTTATGCCCCCCTTTTTCAAGGAGGCCTTATGGCTGAATCTCCCTGAAACCAGGATAAAAGGCACATCATTCATGGTATGGGTGGTCTGATGTGGGCCTGACATCTCTTCTGCATTGCCGTGGTCTGCTGTGACAATTATTGTCCCATCCAGTGATAAAATCTCACCCACGACCTTCTTCAGGCAGATATCCAAGGTTTCCACTGCCTCAATGGCTGCTTTGAGGGAGCCTGTATGGCCCACCATATCTGCATTGGCATAGTTCATCACAATGACATCATATCTCTTCTTCCTTATCTCCCTGATGACCCTGTCTGTGGTCAGGTATGCGGACATCTCAGGCTTCTGGTCATAAGTGGTGACTTTCGGGCTGGGTATGATTATCCTGTCCTCCCCGGGCCAGGCCTTCTGCCTCTGCCCGTCGAAGAAGAATGTGACATGGACGAATTTCTCTGTCTCGGCAATCTTCAGCTGCCTGAAGCCTTTTTTTGAGATGAATTCTGAGAATGTGTTCCTCAGCTCTATCTGAGGTATGATAACCGGGAGCCTGAACTTATCATCATACTCGCACATGCAGTAATATTCCACATCAACTTTCTTCCTCCTGAAATCGTCAAACCTGCTGTCGACAAAAGCATGAGTGAGCTGCCGCGCCCTGTCTGAGCGGAAATTGAAGAAGATGATGGTGTCATTGTCCCTGATGCCCCTGAACCCGTCAATAAACCCCGGCTCTATGAACTCATCAGTGATTCCTCTGTTATATGAATCCTGTATGGCCTCAATCGGATCTGCAAACATCTTCCCTTTGAGACTGACAAGGCAGTCATAGGCTTTTTTCTCGCGCTTCCATCTCCTGTCCCTGTCCATCGAATAGAACCTGCCCATTATCGTGGATATCTTGGCGTCTATCCTGTTCTTCCTGATGAAATCCATGAGCTGCCCCATATATCTGATCCCTGATGTTGTCCGGGTATCCCTCCCATCCATGAAGCAGTGGATGCAGATATTTCTGACATTGAGCTTCTTTGCCTGCTTCAATATCGCAAAAAGATGGGTGATGTGGGAGTGGACTCCGCCGTCTGACAATAAGCCCATGAGATGTAGTGTGCCTTTGGTCTCTCTCAAGGCCCTGTTAAGCACCCTGTTCCTGAAGAATGAGCCGTCCTTGATTGCATTGGAGATGCGGGTCATGTCCTGATAGACAATCCTACCCGCTCCGATATTGAGATGATTCACCTCAGAGTTGCCTATGAATCCTCTCGGCAGTCCCACAGCCTCTCCTGCGGCTGCAAGATACCTGTTCGGATATTTTTTGAACAGGGAACTGATGAAAGGAGCTTTTGCCAGGGCAATCGCATTGTCCTTCCTTGCAGACCTGTGGCCGAAACCGTCAAGGATGACAAGCATCAATGGATTCCTGAGTTTCATATCTCCCACCACTTTCACCATTTGGCATATTTTGCATTCGCTCCGAGCTGCTCCTCAATCCTGATGAGCCTGTTGTACTTCGCAGTCCTCTCACCGCGGCAGGGAGCGCCGAGCTTGATCTGGCCGCAACCGAGGCCTGCTGCCAGGTCAGCGATGAATGTATCTTCAGTCTCGCCGCTCCTATGGCTGACCATAACCTTCCACTTCGCCTTAGCAGCCATCCTCGCTGATTCCAGGGCCTCGCTAAGGGTGCCTATCTGGTTGACCTTGAGCAGCAATGCATTGCATAGCCTGTTGTCGATAGCCATCTTCACCCTGTGGGGATTGGAGACAGTGAGGTCGTCGCCGACAATCTGAATATTCGTCTTCTTCATAAGGGCCTGGAATGGCGGGAAATCATCCTGGTCAAAAGGGTCCTCTATCGATATCACAGGATACTGCTTCGCAAGGCGCAGGTAGAGATTCAGCATCTGGATAGAGTTATACTGCTTGTCCATCTTGTAGATGCCTCCTGCATAGAACTCTGAAGCCGCTATATCCATCGCTATCCTGACCTCTTTCGAATACCCGTTCTCTGCGATGGCGTTGTCAATCATGCGCAACGCTTCTTCTGGATCCTCGATCGGAGGCGCAAAGCCGCCTTCGTCGCCGACATTTATTGCATTCCTTCCATACTTCATCTGGATAATGCTCTTGAGGGTGTGATATATCTCAGACACGGCCTGCACGCCCTCGCTGAAGCTCCTTGTCTTGACAGGGCATATCATGAACTCCTGGAAAGGCAGCTTGTTCCCTGCGTGCTTCCCGCCGTTGATTATGTTGCAGAAAGGCACCGGAAGCATCACCTTCTTCGAGCCAGAAAGCCTGTTGAGATATGAATAAAGGGGCTTGCCTGAGGCATTGGCAGCGCACACAGCACCGGCCATCGAGACACCAAGCATGGCATTCGCGCCGAGCTTGGACTTGTTCTTGGTATCATCAAGGTCTATCATCACCTTGTCTATCCTCTCCTGCTTCCTCACGTCGAGACCCTTGAGCTTCTTGGAGATCTTTTCGACATTGGCAATGGCCTTGAGCACACCATTACCATGGAATTTCCGGTTATGATCCCTGAGCTCATGCGCCTCATAGACACCTGTGCTGGCGCCGCTTGGCACAGCAGCCCTGCCCACAGACTTGCTGCAGAGAACATCGACCTCAATGGTGGGATTTCCTCTGGAATCAAGAATCTCGCGCGCTAAAATCCTCTTTATCCTGAATGGCATGAACTCACCCCTTTTTAGCCATTTGTTTCTGGAATCTCAATAATTTCTATATGAAAAATATTTTACCACTATTATAAATAATTATTGGGGGTTAAATTAGGAGCTCATAGTAGTAAATATATTGGTGAAATTTATAAATATATGCGGATTCCTCAAAAATCGGCCTATCCAAAATGGTACAATTCCTAAGCCAAAAGCAAGAATATCTGGACAATTTCAGGAAGTCAGTAATAAGATCCTATTCAAGCCCTGAGGAGGTCAGACTCTATCAGGAAGAGCTTGAAAGAGGACTTTCCAGGACTGAAAAAGCAGCCTGCAGAAGATATCTCAAACCAGGAGATGCAGTGCTTGATATAGGGTGCGGAGCAGGAAGAGAAGCTATGCAGATCACAGATATCTGCTCGAGACTTGACTGCATCGACCTCTCTTTTCCCATGGCAGCAGCTGCCAGGAATAATCTTGACGGGAGAGCGACAGTCCTGAACTGCGACTGCACAAGCCTGCCCTATGCCGACGGATCATATGACGCAGTGCTGATGTTCAACAAGGTACTGAGCCTTGTCCCCGGCAAAGAAGGGAGGATGAAAGCGCTGGCTGAAGCAAACAGGGTCCTCAAGCCCGACGGCTATCTGATAGCTGAAGTTGTCGAGGCGAATTTCACTGAGTCACTGCTGAGACCGATCAGCCCCATACTGTTCTTCGATTTCCAGGTAGGCGACAAGATAATAAACAGCATGCACTACAGGACGACCTCGACAGGGATATATGTCCATTCCTTCACAGGCAACGAGATCCTGAGCGCAACTTCAGGTGCAGGTTTCAGGTTCGAGAGGAGACTTGAATCAATCCTCGACTGGCTTATGGGAACAGAGAGTGTCCTGGTATTCCGGAAAATGCATGATAACCACCAGAAAATGAATGAGAACCAGCGATAATAACCCTCATTAGGGGCGGTCGCAATCATCAGCACCATCGCGCTATCCTATATACTCCATCTCTTTCCCTTCCTTCATGCCCTTGATCCTGTTCAGGCCCTTGATCTTCCTCATCTCATTCTCAATCTCCTTTATCTCCTTGTTGAGCTCGCTGAGATTCAGGCCTAAAGAGAGCTTCTTGTTGAGTATCTTCATGACTTCCCTCGCTCCCTTGATGCCGAGATACATGGGGTGGCCGTAGGTCTCTGCAAGGAGAGCGATTGCGTCGATACCCTGTCTCTCTGCGAGCCCTATCAGGAGCCCTGTGACGCCGACAATCGGGCCTATCTTGCCATAGCTCTTGGGATTGAGTGAGGTGGATCTGCAGTACTTATCCAGTATCCTTTTGCTGTTCGCAGTCGCGAAAACCACGGGGCTCCTGGGCACTGTGGGGAGGCCGATGCCGCCCATAGTGATGATCTCTGTGCAGCCCATCCTCTTCAGCATGTCGATTATGGTCTCGCTGAACTCATAGCTTGATTCCTCATTCACAGGCTGGACATCCCCTGCGAGGAACAGGAAGTCCCTGCCCTTTATCCTCTTGTGGTATATCTCTATCGAGGGAAGCTCGACGAGATTCTCCTCATTTATGTAGACAGACGGAGGGAATGAATGAGAGACAAGGTCGATGACCTTCCTCGCCTCAAGCTTGTCGACTATGAAATCTATGGTTATCTTGCCGACATTGCCTATGCCGGGCAGGCCCTCGATAAGCACCGGCCTGCTCAATTTCGGGAAATCCCTGACCTTCTGAAGCTTCCATGTCATAAGAACCCCCTCTGCTTCAGCTCCGGCTCCTTGACTTTCCTGCGATAGCGCCCGTAAGCGTCCTCAGGGCTGTACTTCGGCGGCCTGGGTGTGACAGCCTTCGAACCGCAAGAGCAGGTCTCAGACATGGTGTAAGCGCCGCATCCTGTGCACTTGAGTATGTGTCTTGCCATGACAATCAAGCCTTGACCTTGCGCTCAAAGACGAATTCTCCACCTTTCTTGACGAGGTATTTCTCGATGGCTGACGTGGAATGACCAAGGACTTTCTCAGCCTCCTTGTAGTTAGAATGGGTGACTGTGATGCCGAACCTGCCGCCGCCCGCATACCTGATCGAGGTGTGGTCGTCAAGCCCTTTCTTCGCAGCCTCCTTTATTATGCTCAGCCCGTCTGGATCATATGACCTGAGCTTCAATGTGCCTGTTATCGTGACCTGAGGCGGCTTTATCCTCTGCTTTATGAGAGGGATGAGCACGTCGAGGACCTTCCTGTCAATGCCATACCTGTCAAGAGCCTTCTCGTCGTAGATCGCTTCCTCGAAGGCGTCATGGAGACTGTCCACGGATTTGTATATCCTCGGTGTTATCTCATCATAGAGCTTATTGAAGTCCTTCTTGAGCTCCTTTGCCGCGAATTCTATTATCTTCTCTGACTTCTGCTCGAGCTTGATCTGGTTAGACTTGAAGCGCTTCTCTGACTCATTGACCCTCCTGAGCGAGAGGTCAATATGGTTCCTCTCATGGTCTATCCTGAGTATCTTGCAGATGACTGTCTTGCCCTCCTTGACAAAATCGCCGAGATTCCTTATCCTTCCAGGGCTCACTTCAGAGATGTGTATCATGCCCTGCCTCTCGTATTCATGGATATTGCAGAAAACAGAATGATGGTACACTTTCGTGACTGTGCAAAGGACTAATTCTCCTTCCTCGGGAAGACCTTCCCTTTTCCTAAGCAAAGCCATTTTTGAGAATTATCATTCAAGAACTTCAAGGATCCTGGCCTTGACCCTCGCCTTTCCGCCGCCGGATTCAGCGAGGATTTTGCCACAAACTAAGCAAGCTATGTTCGTGGCAGACTTACCGAATATGATCTGCTCATTCTTGCATTTTGGACATCTTACTTTTATGAACTTGCTTGTAGGCTCCATCTTAGACGAACTCCACCCTCTTTGACCTGATGCCCTTCCTCTGGCTTGTCATCTTCTTGCACTCCTTGCATTCATACCTGAAGTCTGTCTTCTTGGTCTGCTTCTTGCCGTATCTCTTCCATTTGGTGAGGGCACCTTTGGAAAGCTTTCCGAGATTGCCTGAACCTCTTGCCCTGCCCCTCTTCCTCATCCTCTGCTTGGCCCCTTTTGTCAGAGAACTGGGACTCTTCTTCTTATTCTGGGCAATCTTCTGATCTGTATGCTTCCTGCAAAAAGGACAATATCTCATCTTGTGCTTTGGCATCTTCATCTAAATCACTGGTCTGCGAAAATTAGAGGTTATATAAAAAACTTGTGTTTATAAACAAGTTTCTGACGGATAAATAGGATTTATAGAGAATTTCAGGTAAAATTCAGGTTTATAATCTTTATTATGGGTTGAAAAAATGTTATTTTAGCTGTTTGAGACTAATTCTGCCCTTCTCTTCTCAATCAAAACATTTGCCAGAATCTCAGGAATATTGGCCATGTCATCAGGGGAGAATGGACCATATTCTTCCAGCTCCAGACCCACAAACTTGGGCACGTGCTGGAGGAACCTCAATGTGATGAAAGCATCCTCTTTCGGTTCTCCTGACATCCCTTCAGGCTGTGCTCCGGATCCGGCAGTCGGCATCCGGCCAGCCACAGGATCACGCACAGCTCCGGAAGAGCTGCCGGAGTCAGGAATATAATCACCGAGTGTATCCTCATCATCCTTCTCAGGTGCAGGTGTGATCTCCCTGAATATCTCAGAGAGCTTCTTCTCATCCCTGAGCCTCTCCTTCTGGTCAAAATAATTCTCAGTCTCATGGATGGACTCCTTCACTTCCCTCACTTCGATAAGCTTCTGGATTATCTCGGTCCTGAACAGAAGCAGAGTGTTGACGACAGAATCAAACAGCTGCCTCTCCTGGGGAAGGAGCGAGCCTGTGTCGATGAGCTTGGAGCCTGTCTTGGCCTTGTCAGCAGCCATCGACAGCACCTTCTTCTCTCTCCGGTCATACAATTCCCTCAGTATACGCCTGATATTGAAGAGCTGCTTCTGGGCTTTCTCCTTCTCGCCGAATGAGAATAGGTCTTCCTGGACATCATCTGCCATCATCTTCTCCTTGTCCTTCAGGTAATCAACGACATCCTTGAAGAATTCCCTGTCGAGCTTCTGGAGCTCTACCCTGGACTTCTCTCTCCTCAGAAGATCAAACAATGTCTCATAAGTGATAACAATATCCTTCTGCATGATAACCCCCTTTTACCCTCAATACAAATCTTATCGGTGTATAATAAATTTTGCGTTCCAGCAAACATATTACTGGGAAGCATGACCCCAGATGAGGAAACATTTAAATATAAATATGTATTAATTTAGGATAAATTTATAATAAATTGTGATATTTATGTCAAGACTTATCAGCAAGCATGCACCGACACTCAGGACAATCAAGATGGTAGAGAAGACAATGGAGGAGATGGACAGCATATTCTCAATTGCTGATCTCAAGAAGAGATTGCCAAAACAGGTGAACCACAACACACTGATTGAGATACTTGAATACCTGGAAGAGAGCCGGAAGATCCATGTATGTGTCAAAGGAATCACATGGATATACAATGACAGCCCGAAGATGAAGGAGGCTTTAAGGAAAGCCAAACGACATATCTAAAAATTCTTCAGTAATCCTCAGTGAGGATTCAAGTTCTATCTCCTGAATATGACAAAGCATGACAATCCATGTAGATTATGTTGATGAGGCTGAGATAAAATTTGATTCACTGAGGGTAATGTGATAGCAAAGAAGAAGATCCCCTATAAATATGTGGTCAAATATAATGTCAATAACCTTTCCAGAGTGAAACTGGCAAATTTCTGGAGAAAGATATATACCCTCACAGATAATGATGGAGAGATTATTGTGCTTATTGTTGATATACTCAACCATGAGGAATACAACAAGGTTTTTGGATATAGAAATTAGGTGTTTTACTAGTATTATCCTTTTCCTTGCTAATTCTGTGGCAGGAAAATTCAAGGGATAAAACCTTTCTTATCCAGATTTGCAAATCTGGCGAGAGGACCTTCTTGAATTTTCAATGAAATGAAGGAAGCAGGGCAAAGGATCAATGAGAACTACTTACTCAAATCTATTTCTATCCAGTCATTAATCATCAAGAAAAAGTAAGAAAAAAAGGAAAAAAATTTCCTTATTCTGTTGTTGGCGCGCTGACAGTGATGTCAGACATGCTGGTTCCGCTGACCCACATCTCGTCTCCACTCAAGGTATAGCCGTCATAGTCACCAAGGACAGTTGTGGCTCTCCTTGTGTCATCTGCTTCCCATCCTGCAACGATCAGGCCGACCTTGCCGCCGTTCTCAACAAGCTTCATGATGGCTGAGTTCTCTGGAATACCAGAATCAGCTCCACATGCCGGGTATGATAGACCCAACAGGCTTGCAGTGACCTTGTTGACGCAGCTACCACCGACTGAGATCACATTCTGTGCTGTTGCGCTTGCGATCTCTGAGGCCAATTTAGCAGCTCCAACCTCAATCTTGGTGACTGATGTTGCAGCAGTGCCCTCGATGGTTGATGACGTAACCTTACCAGCTGTCACAAAGACCTGAGCGACCCTGTACTCTTCTGGGTGCCAGATCTCTATGGTCTTCTGGTCATCATCTGTGTCATACTCCCATTCCATACCATAGTTGTATGTCACACCATGCTTTATCTTATTGCTGGCGTCAGATTTGGCTTTCTCGTCCCATTCTACTCCTTCTGCACCCATAACTGTCTTGTTTAGGGTGGCATCCATCTCTGTGCCGTCCCATGTGAATTTGACAACGATAGAGTCTGGTCCAGCCTCATTATACTCGTCGCTGCCTCTCACACTGATCTGGGTTGCATCTGACAGGTTGATGTATCCATTGTACCTGGTCCATACGTGGTCCATCTGTACTCCGACAATGGTGAAGTTCTCTGCTGCTTCATTGATGGCATTGAAGGTAATTGTCTGGCCATCCAGTGTGTATGTTCCTGCTGTTCCAGAGTATGACCATTCATACTTCTCCATGGAACCCTGCTCCTTCAATTGCAGAACCTTCTTGTCGTCGTCTATTCCAGTGAACTGGAAGATCCTTGTCTTCTCCATGTCATCATTGTTGACGATGAAATAGTCGTCTTCAGTTATTATTCCCGGGTCAGTCACCAAGGCATTCGGGTCAGTCTCGTCGTATTCACCAAACTCGAAACCACCATCATAATACACAAGCGGGATGCTGTACGAATCTCCCATCTTGTTGGTGAATTTCAGGTCATACTGCTCATCACCATTTGGCACGAACTCGATCTCCTCAGAGTCCATTCCCTCCAGGCCTTCAAAGATGAAATCAAAGCCATGCAGGAGGAAATAGCCTTCTTCGCCTTCCCTGTCATCTGCTTCTTCACTCATTGAGCCGCCTACAGGCACATAGAGATCCTCACCAGCTGTATAGTTGAAGTATAAGCTGGCAATCTTGACTTCCTCACCATTACTGCAGTTGACTAATGCATCAACCTCAGTCTCGATGTCCAGTGAGTCATCTCCTACCTTGATGTTTCCTCCACCTGCAGCCTGAGTGTCTGAATCAGTGATCTCTACACTGTTGGCTCCTAGATAGAACTCAACCAGGTCACCGCCGGTTGTCTCACCCGCTTCGTTAGGCAAAATCTCCCTGATGCCTATCTGTGTACCATCAGTCAAGGTATATGTGTCGCTCTCTTCCAGGCCCTTTGTGACTTCGCCATTGATGTTGAACTTGACTGAACCATCACCATCGTTTGCTGTGTCAGAGACAATGATTGCCTTGACTTCATAATCTGTCCCTGAAATGGTGTATGTCTTGGTCTCTCCTTCCTCAATGGTGTCCATTGTTGAGCCGCCCATCAATTCCAAGGTTATATCATGGTCGTCATTGCATGTGGCCTCGATGATGACATATTCCTTGCCGAACAGCGTGATTGAAGCGTCTTCAATCTCGTCAATCGTTGTACCTCGATTATCGTCTACGTCGGTTTCACCCTCCAGATGCGGAGTGAAAGTGACTGTATACTCATAGACCAAGGCGCCATCTTCAGCCAGCAGATACCAGCCTGCGACTTCATCATCATCCTCATTGTCTATAGTCCACAAGACAGTTGCATCAGGCAGATACAAGTCTTCTGTATATGTGTGGGTGCCGTACTGATTCCTGATCGATCCGCCAGACAATGCTTCTAGCTCATTATCATCGATTGCAGAAATCACCTCCTTGACATTCTCTCCGAGTGTCAGATCATCACTTGCATCTGATACCTGGAAGCTGTCACCGAACACAACAACTGACGATCCGCCGCCTGTTCCTGTGGTTGTCTTCATGCTGAACTGAAGCCCTGTCGCAACGTCGATTGCGCCGACAATATCATCAGCCTTCGCATCGTCGCCGACCACGATCACACCATTGAACACGCCATTCGCAACGAACGGGGCCGGGTAATCCGCCAAGTCAGCTGCCATTGCGCCCAACATGGTTGCTCCCAACATTGAAGCACCTACGCCCAGCGCAACGATTCTTTTTACTGTTTTCTTAACTTCCATCTAAACACCTCCTGTGTTTAAACTCTTTTTTTTAGCTATCTTAACCAAATGCACAAACCTTTGGCCTGTGCTATGCGAAACCAGCTGGTAGTGCACTAACATTCTCTCTCAACCCATTACACATAACAGGTATCAAGGGAACTGCCACTAATGATGGTTACTGATTCCACGACTTGAAAATCAAGGGAATCTTTTATAAAGTTTTTCCCAGGGTCAATGACTTTTTTGGGACATGGTAAAATGCAAGGCGTATAAGGTCTGAAAAACGGGCTCTCAGACTTTCATTACTCTTGGATAGAAAAAATATGGCAAGGAAGCGAGGTATATGATAATATGAATAAACCATCCTGTGTCACACCCACAGCAGTAATTCTGATCTTATCAGGTAGGTCCACTTGAAATAATTTTTTCACTACTCTAAAATAGAACACAATCGAACATATGAAAAAAAGAAACTTTTTAAATCAGAGGAGAATTTGCTTTAATAATATTGTGTTTGCAATATTGTGATTAGGGGAGATTGATGGGAAAAAGAGGCCAGATAACAGTATTTATAATAGCAGGATTGATACTCCTCATCGCGTTCTCTATTATTATATATATCACAGTCATCAGACAGGAGTCTGAGTTTGAGACCGGAAAAGCAGAGACAATAGAGAAAGCGCCGATAGAAGTCAGGCCGGTAAGCTCTTTCATCACAGACTGCATAGAATCAGTCGGCAAGGATGGCCTGCGCAAGCTCGGGATGCAAGGTGGATACATAAGCCTCGAAGAAGCAGGCATAATATCAAACCCTGACCCTACATCAGGCAAAGCATTGAAGTTCTATCCTGACTATGAATTCGAGATCCCTTATTGGTGGCACCTGAGCTCGCCGAACTCATGCTCAGGCGGATGCGAGTTCGACACCCAGAGGCCCCCGCTCTACGGGCCCAACTCTATCCAGATACAGCTCCAGGATTATATGGACAAGAGGCTCAGGTCTTGCCTGAGGCAGTTCGAGGATTTCCAGGGGCAGGGGTACATATTCAGGGACCTATATAACATATCCACTGAAGTGAAGTTCACAGAGAAGGACATAATATTCAATGTAAGATACCCATTGGACATACAGAAAGGCGAGCAGACATACAGGCTCGAGAGATTCACGAATGCACTTCCTGTCAAATTCCTCACCATATACAGGACAGGGACAAAATTGACCCTTGCGCAGGCAAACTTCTCATTCCTCGAGAAAGAGGCTAAGAACATCATCTCTATATATTCAGGCGTGGACGAGAACAAGCTTCCGCCGATTGCTGCATCTGAATGGGGGCCCATGAATTTCGTGCACTGGAGAAAATCCGAAGTGCGCGAAAAGGTCGAGGACATACTCGTCTCATTCATGCCGCTCTTCCAGATACCTGGCACGAGGAATTACCAGGCAAGGAACGAGAGCAACATCTTCACGCAGGGCGTATACAAGCTGTCAGACCTTGCGATCACAGGAGAGCACGAGACAGAATTCTCCAACATGTCAGTCAGGTTCTTCTACCTCGACTGGTGGCCGATATACTTCGACCTGACAGGCAGGGGGGCAAAAGGCGAGCTGATCATGCCTGAGTTCATGATGAACACAGGAATACTGCCCATAAGCATACAGAGATACCTGTACTATTATGACCTGTCATTCCCTGTTGTCGTCGAGATATATGACCACGAGGCATTCAACGGGGAAGGATACAGGTTCATGTTCGCCCTCGAAGGGAACCTGAGAGACAACGGCTACATGAACGCAGGCTATGTCGACATGAGCACAGAGGCCCAGCAGTTCGGCACAATGCTCTGCAACTATAATATGAGGGACTCAGGCAACATAACGACTGAGACATATGATAAAATCACAAATGAGCCTGTGGATGAGGTCGGCATCTCATACAGGTGCGGAGACGAGACATGCGCAATAGGATTCACAGAGATGAACAGCATGGGCACCAAGGCAGACTTCACCTCAAAATACCCCATATGCCTGGGGGGTTACATAATGGCAGACAAGTTTGGGTACTTCTCTGTGCCGATAAGATATGACACCCAGATTGATGAGAATGAGGATTTCAGGATACCCATGGTGCCGGAGAAGGAGATAACCTTCAATGTGCTCAAGAAGCCAGTCGAGAAATTCGGGAATATGTGGACATTCATAGATACGCCGAGAAGACTTTACGACACAGAGATGGCCATTGTCCAGATAGACAAGGTGAAGGAGGATCCATTGGAGCCGGACTTCAGCACCACAGGCATATTCTACGGCAACCAGACAGACCCGACAATGATCAAGCTTGTGCCGGGGAAATACCAGGTGGACATAAACCTCATATACAACCTACCTGCAGGAAGCCAGGAGGCAGTCATCATACCAGAAGAGGAGAGATGCGAAGGGGGCACATTGTTCACTGACTGCGAGAAGATAATACTGCCAGAAATAGTCTTCAACAAGACATTCCCATCAGGAGGGTTGCATATGGGCCCGATATACATGTATGACACAGAGAACACGACAAACGGCACCATGCCCCAGTCATACCAGGTGGATGAGACCCAGCTGTGGGAAGTCAAGGCATCTGACCTGTACCAGAGCAAGACAGTAAGCTTCTTCGCTGTCGGGATGCCCGGGTCAGGCATCAAGGAGAATACACTGGTGTATGACGACCTGAACACGCTGAACCAGAAGGATAACCTTTCAAAAGTCTACAGGAACAGCCTGGAGCCGAGATGGATAAGATGAACAACAGGATTAACAACAAGATTAACAATAATATGAACAAGATGAACGATAAGATGAACAATAATATGAACAAAGCGCATATGATGCAGAGGAGGGCGCTGTTCTTCATATTCCTCATCATATCGCTCCCGTTCTATATCTCAGAGGCCATGGCTGCTCCGATGGTAAGGGAGACGCATGTATTCGGCGAGAACATGATATATGACTACAGGAAAGCGCTTGACTACACATATATAATCACTGAAGTCAGGACCGATGAGACGAACATGACAGCAGAAGAGATGGCCACGAGGGTCAAAGTCTCGAACCAATGGTTCCACACATGCGAGCCCCTGCCGAACAATTTCTTCAAATGCTACTACACGCCGTCAAGCAGGGACGGGCCGATCGTGCCAGATACGCACACACTGAAGATCGAGCTTGAGGATGAGAATGACGAGGTGGTCGCATCAAGGATAGTGACATACCATGTCGACAACAAGGCACCGGAGATAAAATCCTTCTCTATCTCGCCGGCAGTCGCGGGCCCGGAAGACAACATATCCCTTGACTTTGTCGTCGAAGACCATGCCTACAGCAACACTGACACCGCAAAGTGCGTAGGCACGGCATATGTGACCATACTTTCAGGCGGTACAGAACTCGGCCAGCTCGCTGTCAACAAGACGACATGCAGGGTGAGCATGAGCGAGAAGCTCCCGGCCACAGCATTCACTACAGATACAGGCACAACACAGATATGCCTGTACGGCACAGACAATTTCGGCCAGACAGGAGAGAAAAAATGCACTGCCCTGACCACAGATTTCAACCTCCCTGAGCTCACGGGATTCAGCGTGAACCTCAAGAACGGGTCACCTCTTTACTGGGTCAATGAGCAGGGGACCACCGCTGATGTATTCCTCAACATAACTGAGGATGACACGGGGCTGGATACAAGCAATATCTGGGCAGATTTCGGCAACCTCAGCGGATCGAGGCACAGCTACAAGAAAGGCTCATGCACGCAGAGGGACGAGAAATACAAGTGCAAATGGAGCAATGTGGAGGTAAAGGTGGAGGAGAGCATTTCAGCCATCATCGTCTTCAACATATCAGACATCGCAGGCAATGAGGTCATCACAGAAGCGAGCTGGAATGTCTATCTCGACAACATAAGGCCGAATGTCACCATCGTGGCACCATACATAATGCCCCTGAATGGGACATATTATGTCGGGCCGCAGGAGATGGATTATTACGCGCAGTTCATTGAGCTAGAATCCGGCATTGACTACAGGAATGTCTTCATGGATTTCAGCGTCTGCGGAGGCTCCGGCAAGGACCAGGCAGACAACTGCTCAGCAGACCAGACATGCTTCTGGTACAACAGGACATGCGACGCAGCAGACGGCACAGAAGGCAAGCTGAGGATAAGCCCGGACAGCGCTGACAACATGGGCAATCCGGTCCGTGGGAATATGACCGGCGACATCATAGTCGACAGCAAGCCGCCGTATATCACGGAGGTTGTGATGAACACCACAGGCTCCCAATGGTTCAACCAGCCTGACATAATAAACCAGACCAACCTCACAATCGTCGTCAAGGATGATCTGCTGATCATAAATGCTACAATATATGACACAGTCAGCCCGGAGACAATGGTGTATGCCAACTTCACAGAGCTGAACGGGCCGGACTTCTGGCCGGGCGACTGCATAGTCGTATCCCCGAGGAAAAGCGAATGCCTGTTCGCGACCTACATAAACGTCACCGGAGGCAGGAACTACAAGTTCTACCTGAATGCATCAGACATCGTGGGGAATTACCAGACCAAGGAACTCGAGATATTCGTCTACAGGATGGAGAACGAGAGCCAGGACCTGTGGAGGCATTCCAAAGGCGATCCCAGCCCCAACCCCATAGACAAGCAGATGCTCGAAAGGTATATCATGTTCCAGTACTGGCCAATACAGCTGACTTCCACGAAGCCAGACAACTGGCCGTACTATATCTATATCGCAGACGCGTGCTACAATGTCACCACAGAGGACGACGAGGACATAAGCGCAGAGGACATCATCTGGGGCCCATACCCTGAGATTGTCGACTTCAACACGCCGACAGAGCCCGGAAGCCTGCCATACAACATGTTCCTCAAGTACAATCTTTATACTGTTGCTCCGGAGGACGATACTGTCGAGGTGAAATGCCCGATAGGCATCCTTTCGATACTTGACGGCAAGACGATCTACGGGCCTGAGATCGAAAATATCACTATAGAGATAGAATATTACAACCTGCCTTATGGTGAGGTCGGTGACGAGCTTTATGAGGAGCTCAAGAAAGTCATGGAGGGCATCACCTCGGAGTGGGGAGAATGGATGGATGACATCGAGGGTCTGATAAAGGTCCTCGAGGCTTTTTGCTCCCTGGTTGACTGGATCAAGAAACTCTCTGATGCCTACAGCATGTCAGTCGCGATACTGACCAACTGCGCGAACAATCCTGGATCAATGTCTTTCTGTGAACCGGCGAGGCAGACATCTAATGTCGCCCATGAGACAACGGATCAGTCCCTGGCGCAGACATATGTCCAGGTGAAGAAGTACTGCAATTACCTTAGCTGCAGATACACAAATGAGAAGACAGTGAAAGATGACCTGAATAAACAGATGGGGACTGCTGGCATGACTGAACCATCTACTGGCGCTGAACCATCAGAAGGCAACACTGACCCTGGCGGAAGAGGCGAGTACGGGACTTTTTACACAAGAGCCGGAGCAGGATACGGGTGGTTCGGGAACACTGTGATTAAGGAGAGCATGATATATTCGATAATATTCCTGTGCCTGCCGGGTATCGTCTATAACGGGCAGAAGTGGAGAGGCATCGAGTGCAGCTATGCAGACTGCCTGATGGCAGTCCCTTATGGCACGCCAAAATACCTGTGCGACCAGAGGAGGGAATATGAGCAGTGCATGTTCCTCTGGGGCCAGATATTCAACATGATACCATTTGCAGCAGCTATCTCCTCGCTCGGCCAGAACATAATAGCTGCATTCTCTGACACAGGCGTCTTTGCCCTGAGAGTTGTCAAATTCACCTGCACTGGGATATGCAAGGAGAAAGCTACAGGAACAGGATGCTTCGCGTGCAATGTCATCAACTGGCTCAATATGATGGTGGATGTGGCATGCGACCTGGGAGTAGATATGGGCAAGAAGGAATGTGAAGGATACTGGGAGGGCCAGACCTTTGACTTCGACAGCCAGACAGCCTGTGAGCAGACAATAGAAAGGTTCGAGAACATAACAAAACAGATGGACGATGACTGAAACACTGGTTGAGTATATCAGGGAACAGCTGCAGAACGGCTTCACCATAGATCAGATCCGGGACTATCTGATAAGATATGGATACCACGAGCAGGACGTCAACATAGCTGTAGATGCAGCGATGCATGGTATAGATACTCATCCTATTGTCCAGCAGGTGCCCATACACAAGCATCCGCTTGCGATGAAAATAATGATAATACTAGCAGTGGTCACAGTCTCGCTGGCTGTCTTCATGTACTTCAGCAGGACAGTGGACGAAGGGATGATACAGGCTCCTATGACTGAAGGGGTGACTCCGGTTATATTCCAGCCTGAGCCTGAAACCCCAAAGATCCCAAAGAATGTGCAGGACAGGATAGACAATGTGATGAAGGATCTTCAGAATGCAGAGAAGACGCAGAATTCATACCAGCAGCGCGTCGATTATCTTGACAATGCCATAGTGAACCTCAGGGTCATCATAGATGAGGAGCCCAACAGCGCAGATGCCCACAACTTCCTTGCAGATGCCCTCGAGGCAAAAGGGCTCTATGACGAGGCAGAGTCTGAATACAGGGTTGCCATGGAATTGGATCCGGACAATCCCGAGCTCTACAACGACCTCGGATACCTCTATGCCCGGAAAGGGGACATGTCCACAGCGACGCAGTATTACAACAATGCTATAGCGAAGGATCCCACATTTGATGTGGCATACAGCAACCTCGGGATGTATTATTATGAGACAGGGAACTATGATGAGGCAATAAGGAATTTCGTCATAGCAAAGGAGCTCAAGTCATACAACTACAAGACAATAAACAACCTGGGATTCGCTTATCTAAAGAAAGGGATGCACGAGAGGGCGCTTGCAGAGTTCAGGGAATCGCTGAAGATAAACCCGGATTTCCCTAATCCCTATTTCGGGATCGGGCTTGTGTTCATGGAGCAGCAGCAGTATGACAAGGCAGTGTATGAGCTCGAGAAGAGCATCGTGCTCGATCCTTCGAATTTCATCTACCAAGAGGCATATGCCAGGGCCAAGAAGAGCCTGGAAGTGTGATAATAATGGCAAGAAAACTACCAAGACCGCCGGCACCGAAAGTCTATGAGACAGAGAGGAAGATGGGAGCGATAGTCTCAGGCATATTCGTGATAATCCTTGTCTTCATGATAGTCTTCCTCACTGAGTCCATGCAGAAGACAGGCACTTCACAGAGCCTGACGATATCAAATGCGCAGTTCGCATACTATGTGGATGACGACTATAACTTTGAGCCCAATCCCACAGCAGCGTACAATGCAGGTGATGACATTTTCCTGTATTTTGAGGTCATAGGATATAAGACAGCCGAAACTCCGACCGGATATCGCACAGAGCTCACATCAGATGTGCAGGTCTCAGATCCGGAAGGACAGCTTGTGCCTCAGCTGAGCAGGAAGAACATCTTCGACGAGGTTTTTGAATTCGAAGCGGATTATGGAGCGATACCGGTGAAGACACAATTTTCAGTGCCCTCACATTTCCCGTCCGGAGAATACACATTAGAACAGTTCGTATACGATAAGATGACAGGAGACGCAGTCAAGCTGTCAAAGAGATTCACGATAGAATGAAGAAGAAGAGCATATTATGGATTGTTGTATTATTAATAATTGTAGCATCAGCAATATCTGCAGATGATTACTGCATTGTAGAGATACAAGTATCAAGAGCTGGCCACAACTATCACTTCTGCAATAATGGCAATAACTGGCAAGACCTATACGGAAATAACGAGCTGCTTTACCTTGTTGGTGATGCAAATTCAATTCCGGATGCCTACAATAATATTAGGTGGCATTTCCTCTCCGAAGAAGAAAACAGCTGGTGGAGACAAGATTACATAAGGACAAAGTATATGGGTCAAGAAGAATTCAGCCAATACTACAGGCCCAAGGACTGGCGACCAGACCCTGCACAGTTCACAAGCACATTAGAGGCAGAGATTAACAGACAAAGGCAATTGGCTACTCCAGGGAGAAAAGAAGATGAACCAATAAGTATTGAAACAGTTACAGGATCAGCTGGTTCCCCAATCATCTCTAAACAAGATGGACCATCAGGAGGAACAGGAGGGGACACATCACCACCCTCATCAGGACCACCATCCTCAGTGACAGGGCTTGAGGAAAAGGCACTGAAACCGGATTCTGTGTTCAGCGGAAATGAGATTGGAGACCTTATGGGATCACAAGGCATAGATGCCACGAGCCTGAATCTTGTCGGCGACAGGAAGTATAATATCCGTTATGAAAATGGAGAATTCAAGGTCTATGATACGCTTGACCAGATTGGAAAACCTGCCGGGGAAGATTTTGACAATTATATGTTTTATAGGAGAACTGAAAAAAACCAAGCGCAGATAGCTGGCGCAGAGTATCAGTACGGCCTATCTGCTGATGACAAAGGGATCAGGATCTGGACAAATATAAATAATGATATTGATCTGAAGCAGGATGGCTTCAGGCTGCCTGAGGGGAAAGAAGGGGAATTCAAGGGTTTCAAGCCCCTGTCAGATTATAAAAAAGGTGATTATCTCACTTTCAGCGACGGCAAGCAGACAGACAATCTGATGATGACAAAAAGCGGGGACAGCACCGGACAGATATGGGGCCATCAGACAGGAGATACATTCCAGCTAAGCTTCTACGGCGATGACGGCAGGATGAGGCAGATACAGGGCAAGGATTTCCAGCCGGCTGTATCCACTAAGGCAATGGATGCACTGAAAGGATTTGAACAGGCAAAGAGAGGTGAGCTGGACAATACGCTTGCAATACTGGAAAAATATGGATTCAGCACATCTGATGCAAGAATAAACAATGCCATAATAGGGGGTAATCTAGGTTTCGGGGTACAGACTGTTGACAATGTAGCATTGACTTTAGGGGGAGGAAGCACAGCTAACTTCGCAAGCATAACAACAGAAAAAAGCTCGATGACCCTGCCAGATGGCAGAATGGTCGATGTTCCCGGCGGAACCACCTATGTCAACATGGGCGCACTGACAGGAAACTGGCAGGAAACATATAAAGACAGGGATGCAATGCTGGCCAACATACCTCAAAATGCTGTGATTACACTGCAGACAAAAGACGGACCTATGAATTTCCTTATCGGGAACAGTAAGAATAACCAAAATGCATTGACTATGATACCTGTCGGCCAGCAGGATTTCGGCGCAATGAACAGCCAGCAGACAATAAACAGCGTACTCAGCCTCAATAGTGGCACAGCAAATTCAGGATATGGCATAGCAGGCAACACAGTGTTTGACCTGAGAGGAGGAACAGCTTTGGGTAACTATATCAACCTGCAGGGCGCTGGCGGATTCAAACCAGGGCAGATACCTGAAGGGTCAATCACATGGACTGATGACAAGGGCAATATCTGGGTGAACAGGCCAGCCACAGGCGCAGACGGGACAAAGACCGGAGACAATTCAGTTGTCGGGCAGTATCAGAGCTATGGCGCCGGAGTGAATCGGATCACACCCACAGGAGGGAACGCCTCATACACGTGGACAGATCCGAAGGGCAATAGTCATGACATGACTGATGTGGATCAGATGTTCGCTGGAGGAGCCCATGTAGATTCCGAAGGCAATTTCTTCATGCCGCCGAATGAACAAAATCCCAATGGTGTTTCCCTGGATGGATGCAAATGGTCAGGCGGAAGCAGGTGCACAATGGATTATGGTGATACCAGCATACAGGTGAACTGCGGAGCAAATGGCTGCTCAGCTTCATATCACGGGTTCTCCCAAAGCTACCTCGGCATTGGGGCTCACATGACAACGATGTCAGGCACTACATTCAACGGACAGGACTACACAGGAGACCTCATGGGAACAGCCAAGGGTAATGCGCAGTCAGGCGGTGGTCCATGCAGCAGCATAGGCAACAACACATGGTGCTATTATGACCATGATTTCATCCTATTTGATACGCAATTCTGCACCCTTAAAAATGAGATATACGCATGCGGGAGCAACACGACATACAAGGACCAATATGGCCTAGACGATTATAATGCCAGGTTCGGCAGTACTCCCAGCTGGTCTGCGTGGCTTACGAACATAGGACAGATACTAAGCCAGTGGATAGAGGCAACATCAGGATATCCAAACCTCGAAGGCTTCCTGTATGACCCTGCAGAGGAAGAGGCATGGATAGATTTCAGCGCACAGGAATGGGGTTACCTGCTCTACGGGATACAGGGGTGGAGCTCGCAGATATGCCAAGTGGACAATCCAGTATCTGACACAGATCAGTACGGATTCGCCTTCTCAGCAGATTCAATGCTGGGGGCAAGCGCACACATAGAAGCTGAGAGGACAACATTCTACAATTATTCCGACGAGGATGCAGAGGAGATGTATCTTTACAAGCTCTCTTTCAGCGTGAACCCGGGGACATGTTACCTTGATTTTGAAGTGGATGCGAAACCGCTGTTCTACGAGGAGTATGACCATGAGGAGATGATAGACCCGGATGAGGATGAAGAAGGGGAAAGTAATGAAACAATAGAGCTCATGGCCGCTGTGGGAGGAAGAACGATGCAGCCGTCTGTGAGTGAGTTCATCATAAACACATCAACATCACTCATCACGAAAGTATGCATCAACTTCAAGGATATGGACCCGGAGAACTGCTTCGGCAATGACATGGGGCCGGGCTCCCATCTCTGCAGGGAAGTCAATGACGGCGACCAATATGAAGAGGGATGGCATGAGGAACAATATGGATACTGAGAAGTTGGATGCGGAAAGCACGAAGAACATAATCGGCGTGGACAATGGCTGCCCCGTATGCGGGGGCATTGTCAGGGGCAATGATGAATTCAGGTATGTCTGCCTGCACTGCAAGCTGTCATTCAAGGCAGAAGAGCTCAACAGCCCTGAAGTCAGGGATCAACTGGCATTCAAGAAAGAGCTCGATGATCTCAATGCGAGATGGGAAGAGTTCAGGAAGAAGCTCAGGGCAAAATCAGAAGAGGTCAGGCTTACGGTGCAGGAATATGACAGGGAGATAAAAGAGACAGATACAGGAGATATGGCAAAAAAGGATCCAGGATACATGGAAGCTGATGATAGAAAGATGGATAGCGCGCATGACAAAGCAGGCATACAGGCAGAAGGGCAAGATGATATAGAGAAAGAAGACATAGAAAAACAGAGCATAGAAAATGATGACACTGAGAAAGGTAATCCTGAAGGGAGCACAGATGAAGAGGACATAGAGAGCATCCTGTCTGCGCCACCGATCCCCCCGGCAGGACCGGATCTCGATGCGATATCCAGGCTTTTTAAATGAATCCGCAGGATAGGTGCTGAAATGGAGCGTAAGAAGAAGACATTGGCAGAAGAAGCCCAGGATGGTGCAAAGGAATACGAAGGGCTGGAAGAGCCCTATAAGAGCGCCAGAGAGCTGGATAATGAGGATAAGGAGTTCCAGGAAGAAGTGGATGAGCTGACCAGGAAGATGTTCAGGAAGCCTGATAAAAAAGAGAAATAACAGTAAAACATATAAATCTTAACAATGTTTAAGTTCTTATGAGAGAGGTATATCTTGATAACGGCGCCACTACCAGAGTCGCAGACGAAGTGCTGAAGGCAATGAAGCCCTACTACACAGATGACTACGGGAACCCGTCCAGCACCCATACACCAGGCCAAAGAGCGCGTGAGGCAGTCGAGAAATCCAGGGAGACCATCGCCAGGAGACTGAATGCCGGACCGGAAGAGATAATATTCACGAGCGGCGGCACAGAGTCAGACAATCTTGCGATAAGAGGGGTTCTTAAAGCGAATCCTGACAAGAGGCACATCATCACATCAAGGATAGAACATCCGGCTGTGCTGAAAACATGCCGGGAGCTTGAGAAGAATGGATACGGGGTCACATGGCTTGACGTCGACAAGTATGGGCTGGTCGATATGGATCAGCTCGAGGCTTCAATCAAAGACGACACTGCTCTCGTATCTGTAATCCACGGCAACAATGAGATAGGGACAGTGCAGGACATAAAGGGCATAGGGGAGATATGCAAGGAGAAGAATGTGATATTCCATACAGATGCTGTGCAGAGCTTCACAAAAGAGGAGATTGATGTCAGGAAGATCCCTGCTGATCTCATCAGCATGAGTGCGCACAAGATACATGGACCGAAAGGCATCGGAGCGCTCTATATCAGGAAAGGCACCGGAATAAAGCCAGTGTCCTCAGGCGGAGAGCATGAGTTCAGGATGAGGCCCGGGACAGAGAATGTGCCAGGCATAGTCGGCTTCGCAGAAGCAGTAAGGATCTCGAGCGGGATAGACAAGGAAAGGATCATGATGCTCAGGGACAGGATCATAAGAAGAGTGCTTGATGAGATACCTGACACGAGGCTCAATGGGCATCCGAAGAAAAGGCTGTGCAACAATGCAAACATCACATTCAGCAGGATAGAAGGGGAGAGCATAATGCTGCACCTTGACCTTAAAGGAATACAGGTCAGCACAGGGAGCGCATGCAGCTCGCAGAGCTTAGAACCGAGCCATGTGATAACAGCACTCGGGCTGCCTCCAGAGGATTCGCACGGCTCAATAAGGTTCACGCTCAGCAGATATACGACAGAAGGGGACATAGATTACTGCGTCGACGAGCTAAAGCCGATCATAGAGAACCTCAGGAAGATAAGCCCGTTCAAGTGAAAGCCTGTCAAAAATTTTTCATCTGTGGTCGCCTCGCTGTGAACCAGGATGAAAATTGAGGGAAGTCAGATGATTTACCTCGGCCAAACCGAGGCCTGCATATTGCAGACAAAATTGCAGAGCAATTTTGATCAGACATTATCAGACCTCAATTTTCCAACCATTACATAAGCCTGGCAGAATCCACCAAATCCAAAATAATCAGAAGAAATGGTGATAAGATGTACACAAAGGAAGTAATGGATCATTTCACAAACCCGAAGAACAAGGGGAAGCCTGAGAGCTATGATGCAGTCGGAGAAGTCGGCAATATAAGATGCGGCGACGTCATGCACCTGTACATCAAGGTCAAGGAGGACAGGATTGTCGATATAGGCTTCGAGACAATGGGATGCGCAGCAGCGATAGCGACGAGTTCGATGGTCACAGAGCTTGCAAGAGGCAAGACACTTGACGAGGCTGAGAAGATCACATTCAAGGATGTGGTCGATTCATTGGGCGGGCTTCCGATGCTCAAGATGCACTGCAGCAAGCTTGCGATTGACGGGCTTCAGGCCGCTATCAGGGATTACAGGGACAAGATGGGCTGAGATTGGCTAGTTCTTCAGCAAACTATAGAAATGGCCCTTTTTCCTGAGAAGCGCAGGATAGGACCCTGTCTCCTTCAGCCCTTTATCCAGCACAAGTATCTCATCCAGCCACCTGAGGCTCTTGAGGCGGTGAGCGATGAAGATGAGCGTGATGTCAAGCTTTGAGATGTTGTCCAGTATCACAGATTCTGTACCCATATCGAGATTGGATGTGGATTCATCCATTATGAGCACCTGCGGTTCCCTGTACAGCGCCCTCGCGATGTTTATCCTCTGCTTCTCGCCTCCGCTGAGCCTGTAACCCTTCTCTCCTATGCCTGTTTTTATCCCTTCAGGGAGCTTCCTTATGACATCGTCCAGATGGGATATCATTATGCATTCCCGGAAAAGCCTGCTGTTGAATCTTTTGCCCATGGTTATGTTCTCGCTGAAGCTCATGTCGAAAAGTTCGCATTCCTGAGGCACAGCTGATATCCTGCCAAGCAGATCATTGGGCCTTATTGAAGATATGTCCTTGCCTGAGATGATAATCTTACCGCTGTTAGGCTTCGAGAGGCCCAAGAGGATCTTCACGAGAGAGGATTTTCCTGCTCCGCATCTTCCTGCGATGCCTATCTTTTCACCCCGCTTTATCTCATATGTTATGTCAGTCAGGATATTCTTCCTGCCGATCCTGCATGAGACATGGTCTATAATGATGGATTGCCAATCATCCGGGAACTTTTCCCATTCTGCTTGCTGCGTCTTCATCTGGGTGATTGACACCATCCTGCTGAAGCGGTTCTTTATCTCAAGGAACTCAGGCCATTTGTCTGATGCCTTATCCAGAGAGGATCTCAGCTTCTCGAAATACACTGCATATGTCAGCACTGAACCGACAGTTATGATGCCGAGGATAGCATGCCTGGCAAGCAGAAGGATGAAGAGCGCGTATATTACGGCTGCTGAGGACTTGATTATCTTGCTCTTCAGCTGTGAGACCTTTTTTGCGTCTAGGTATGTCCTATGGAGTCTCTGCTCTGACTTTTCAGAATACCTGTGGAAGGATGTCTCTGAGCCGAGGCTCTTGACTGTCAGGATGTTTGCTGAAGCCTCCTGCAGCCTGCCTGTGACATCTTCCTTTGCCTCGCTGAGCCTGTGGTTCCAATATTCTATCTTCCTGTTGAAGAGGAGCATCACCACGATATAGAACATGCCGAAAAGGACAGCGAAAGCAGCATATGATGGGCTTATGGGCGGGAATATCATCATGCTCAGGGTTATTCCGACCAGTATCTCGATGCCATCATTGGCGAGGAGATTCATGAACTGCTGTATCTTATCTGCTCCGCTATTAATCCTTTCGAGCCTCTTGCCTGAATTCTCCTTGCCATGCCAGTCAAGGCCCATCCCCAGCAGAGAATTGACAGCGTCCAGTCTGGCTTTTTTCCTGATGCTGGCAGATATATCATAAAGGTGTATCTTTGCATGGAATCTCAGCAGCACCTGAAGTAATCCTGTAAGTGCTATCAGCAGCACCAGGATATGCAGTTCAGTGTACACCTTTGAAGGGGATGTTATGAAGTCAATGACTTTTCCGAGCAGGTAGGCGATAAGGAACGGTCCTGTGCCTGAGATATATCTCAGCAGGATATAGAAAATAAAAGCTGCCCTGTATCCATTGAGATAGTGCCAATAATCTTTCAGGAAATCAAGGGTCGAGTATCTTATCATGTATTTTTCTGGTGTGCCCATGCCTCTAATCAGGCAAATTTACTATTTAAATTTATATATCCAAAAAGAATTGTTTGATAATATATATTATAAAATATAAAAAAATATTAAACAAGAAAAGGCATAACACTATGTAACAGATATTCTTAAGATAAGGTAGATTATTTAAGAGATTCTACAGATAAATGTCCCACATGATATTTTAGATGGTCTTAAGATTGAAAGATTGAACAATCCAAAGAATGGATTCTGTCATGGGATTAATTTATTTCTATATTATAAATAATTAATTTGTTCAGTTAGGCACCAAACATTTATAAAGAGAACCCCTTTTAGTTAACCTTATATGTCAATGTTCGCAACAAGCTTTACTGTGATGCAGGTCAAGAAGACCCATACAAGCCCATTCAAATACAGCAGGCTGTATATCAGTCCTAATGCTGCGACTTCAAAGAAGAAGTTCCTGGATTTCCTGAATGAGGCAACTGATTTCTGGGGTGACGGAACCTATATCCTGAAGCACCCTGAAGGCCTGTTCGCAAAATTTGATATTGCCAATCACAAGATTAACCTTTACAGGAAATCAGAGAATACCGGAAGAGAATTTCTTTGCTGGTCGCATTTCAACTGAGCCGCTGAGGAAGAGAGTTGACCGGCATGGCCGGCACTTCCTGTTTGGCATTGAACGCATTACTTAGACCACAATTGAGACAGTAATTGAGCCAATAATCGAGGCAGTGATCAAGGCTATAAGAATCCACCGAGATCTTTCTGGTCCAGATTCTCCAGCAGTTTCTCCCTTGAAATGCCGAAGACCTCAAAAATCCGCTCAACAGAAGGGATGAGCTGGTTATCAATATAATACTCATCATCATAATCCTGAGCATCCTCAATAGGCACAGCACGCTCCCTTATCAGTCCTTCTTTACCCATGATGACATAACTAATCATCATGCCGGGCTTTATGGAATACCCGCGGTCCTTCAGCTTCTGGGCAACAGCGACATGCGGAGCTATTGTCTCATACTTGTCCAGCTCCCGCGTAACCTTGGTAGAAAGCACCATCTGGTCAATATCGACTGCCTTATCCTTGATCCTGCCAATCGCATCCCTGAGCAGGCCCAAGGCACCCTCAAGATCATCCCGGATGAGCAGAGCTCCCAGGATATCCTTCTGCACATCCCTGATGAAAGGGCTCACATTGCTGCGGATGGTCTCAAAACCTTTTATGATCAGATTATCATCCTTATCCACCAGGACATATTTCTTCTTCGCACCCTTGGCATCCTCTTTCAGCGGAACAAAGAGAACTGTCCTGAAAACACCCTCAAGATCGAGGCTCATGGGATCAGGAAGACCCTTATTTATCCTTGCCACGACCTCAGAAGGATCAGGAGATGCAAAAATACTGTCTGTGTCAGAGTAAAGCACCTTGAATCCATCGAGCTCGAGCTCATCTATGACATCATGGATGTGCTTCCTGCCGATCCTCGCCACCTCTTCAGCTGCCTTGACTGAATACCATCTCGCAGAACTGAAGCCGAGGTAACCAAAGAAAGCGTTCGCCAGTATCTTGAGATTCTTCTCACGCACATGCAGGGCTTCAGAAGATGACTCACCCCTTGACTCACGCCTCATGATGAGGTCCTTTATCCTCATCCTCCTCGACACAATGGACTCAAGCGACTTCATGAAGAAGCTCTGCCTGTTGCTGCAGAACCAGACTTCAGACTTGCCTGCACAGCATGCGCAGCCTATCGTATCAGGCCCCACATTCCCGGAGAGCATGATAGACGGATAGAGAGACCTGAAATCATACACATAAACATCATGATACACACCAGGGTCCGGCTCCTTGACAAATCCGCCCTTGAAACGCTCCGCCTTCCTCGCCATCGATACACTGAATGAAGGCTTCTGCGGGATAAGGAGACCTGATGCCTTCGCCTGCTTCATGAGATAGCTCTCGACAAGCTGTGAGAAACCGAAAGAGCAGGCATCGAATATGTTGATACCGCAGATCTTGCTGAACTCCATCACCGCTTCCTTCACCTTTCCAAAGAGCCTGAATGCCAGCTCAGCGTCCCTCAGATTATACCTGCAGTATCTGTCAAGCGCAGCTGGCTCCTCTTCCCACACCCTATAAAGGTCCTCTATATCTGCATCGATCTTGCCAAGCCCGATCAGCTCCCTGCTTATGGAATCCAGATCAAAAGAGTCTGTCTTCAGGACATCCCTGAAATGACGGATTATGTACTTGAATACATCAAGGCAGGTCAGGCCTTTTATCATGAACTGGCCCCTCTGGAGATCCAATGAGGAATAATCCATCCCGAAATCCAGCCTCAATCCGTATTTCTCTGCCCTCGCCTTGATATAAGGCCAGTCAAAGGAATCGGAATCAAAGCCGACAAGCACATCAGGAGCCTGCTGGTCAATGAACTGCTTGAACCTCAGTATCATCTCTGCCTCTGAATCCACGAACTCAACATCATCTGCATCGAACCTTTTCCATGTTATGGATCTCCTGAAGCCTTCTGAGAAGAGGCTTATCATGAGGATCGGATAAGCATCAGGATTCGTGTTCCTCCCCTTCGGATTATATGCCTCGATATCAAAAGCGAGCACCTTCAGATTCCCGATGGTGTCACCGTTTGTCGACACATATCTCTTGACCCTTATCACAGGAACCTTCATCTTCGCGGAAACCTGCTCGCCCTCCACCTCTACCAGGCTCAAAGGGGATATATTATTCTCCAGCAGATACTTCTCATCCAGAGGTATATCATGCTCCAGCATCCCTGAAAAGAACCCAGTGTCCATGAGGAGGGAGGACAGTTGCCTGAGATTATGGTGCCTCGTACGGATCTCCAGGCATCTCCTGCCTTCACCGGCATCAGCCTTATTGACGACAAAAGAGATATCCACCACCCTGGAACCGTCAATCATTATCTCAGAGACTGCAGACTGCGCCTGCTTCTCATCAGCATCAGGCCTGAGGCAGGCGAATATGTTCACAGAGAAATTAGCATCCTTCAAGACGACCTTCTGGCCCTCAATCGTGCGGCCGAAGATGTAGAACACAAGGCGGTTCTCCTCGACCTGGTTATAGACATTTGTCGGAAATATCTGATAAAGAGCCATAATCAGCGCAGATAAGCATCGACAATGCTTCTCCTCCATCCCACGTTCAGCAATACCTCTCTTATCTTATCATCCGGGATGCCGGCATTCCTTGCTTTCCTGATATATAACTGCAGATCACGCACCTTACTGGCCTCTGCGAAGACAACATCCACTATATGCCTTGCCCAGCCGGCACTCACAAGGCTCTCAGCGATCTGCTCCTTGGATCTTCCCCTCTCAAGGGCATGCTTGATGTAAAGGAAAAGCTTAGAGAAATCCTCGTGGGCGAAATGCACATTGAAATCCTCAAGATAATGTATCTCATCCCTGATCCCCTGCAGCATCTTCTTCTGGTCAGCGACCGCAGTGAGTATCTCTGATTCCTGGGCAGACACCTTCCTGAGCTCATCCCTGAGATCTTTCCTCCGCTTGGCACTCACAAGCATCTCTATCAGGGAGAAGACCAATATGAAAAGAACGATTATCAGTATGATGAGAGCCCATATATTATCGATAAAATTCAGCGATTCAGGCACTATAATAGCTGCTCCTGTCGGTATTTCCGGCGCCTTCTGCGCCGGCTTCTCCTCAGCCGGCCTGAATATGCATGATTTTGTCAGTGCAGGCATATTCATGCCAGTCTCACATTTATTTACATCGGTGCAGGTCCTTCTCTGGAGATCATCAGACCCGCAAGGCCCATAATCAGAGCAAGTCCAATTAGGCTCGCAGTCGAAACCGCCTTTATCAGCGACTCCGCCCCCTCCTTTCATGATGATAGGAGAGCCACCTGATGGACGACGACAATCCGCAGGGCAATTTGAATATGACTCTCCAGAGTCACAGACCCCATTACCACAGGTCATTGTTCCTGTGAGGCCGTCGACTGTTCCGCTCAGGGAACCACCGCCTCCACCCAATGTGCCTGTGATCTCTGCCAGGACCAGCGGTGCGACCAGCAAAACCATCAGCCAGATGAGGATATTTTTCATTTTCATGGGTAATCCTGTATTCCGTAGTCTGTTGTATATGTGCCAGCATGAGTGCCGAGAGGCAGGATCTGTCTTAATGTTAATGTAGTCTGGATGCCGTTTGTCAAATTTGAATCCTCATCAAACAAGGAGTCGACAACCTGCAAATCCTGATAATCATTTGAGATATCATAAACCCTCTGCTGGCCAGAGCTGTTGGTGTATATCATGGTTGCATAGCCTGCAACAGGTATTGTATATCCATTCGATGACCAATCATCAAGCCTCATCCTCGCCCTGGTGTTGCCGTTATTGAGGCTTATCTGGAACCGGTATTCCCAATAATCAGAGCCATCAGCGACAGCATTTGCCTTAGTTGCCTGCAACCCAAGCAACACAAGACCATATGTGGTGTCTATTGTTGTGTTGGCCTCTTCCACAATATTCCTTGTCTCTTCATTGCCACTTGTATCAGTGGCAACTGCCTCGAATCCATAAGACTGCCCCTCCACACCAAGGAATACAGCACTTGTCAATGGGGTATCATCCATCCAGAGATACCATGAACCATTATAGACCCAGATATCATATGAACCCATCCCCCAGTCTTCGTCCACAGCCCAAGAGACATTGAATTGGAGCGAATTCGTGATGTTGTCAAGCGGATTCACTGTAGCATTCGGAGGCCAGACATCATAATAATAAGCCCTTGTCTCGTCTTCATCAACCACATTTCCAGCCCCATCTGCGCAAAGCAGAAAAATGCGGTTTAGGCCTGGATTGCTTGTCAAGGATATCAGATGTTTGTAACCATATGAATTGTCCGTGGTATTAGTGCCAGATCCATATGTAAAGGTATCATTGCTGTACTGGCAATAGGTGTTCTCATCTGTCAGAATATTTACATTGACTTCAGACCAGTTGCCTACTGTAGGGTACACCGCCATATTAGTGATATGCGGAGGTATATTATCCATTGTGAACAGGTACATCACAGGATCATTCATCAGATGTCCTGAAGTGTCATTGCACTTGATGTAGTAAAGGTTCGTTCCTGTCATCGGAGTGATTGATGCATTGTGATAAGTGTTGTTGTCATTCATTGCAGTCATCAATGAATAATTCAATGTGCCGCCTGTCGAGTATCTGCAGGATGCATTCTCGTCTGTGACTGCATAAAGCATTGAAGGCAAAGTATTGTAAAGGTTTTCAGTGCCCAGATCGGTGCCCATCTCGACAACAGAAGGTGCTGAGGAATCAACAAGCACAGAGCTGCTTGAATAATTCAGATTGCTAGCTTCATCCCTGCATCCATAATAGATTGTGTATAACCCATCTGAGGGCACACCTATAGTAGAGGCATAAGCGCCTGATGATGCATTTATCAATGATAACTGGTCAGCCATTGAGCTGAATTGCACATCTGACAATGAATACCTGCATTCAAGCTCGCTGTCCAAAGTGTCGTTTGCGATTATAGTATACATGAAGCTCAATGAGTTCTTCTCTGAATATGTGGCAGGATAAACATTCGGTCGTGTAGTGTCTATCCAGAACACTCTTATTTCGCTCCATTCGCTTGTTATTGCTCCCCCGCCGATATTCCTTGAAGCCATTACTCTCCATGAATAATTGCCATCACTCAAATATTTAACCGAACTGGATGTGACATTCTCACCACATAGGGGAACAATGCCCCCTCCACCAGAGAGGTTGGTGACCTCAACCTGATATTGGTCCTCACCTGTAACATCATACCATCCAAGGGTTATGTTCGTGCTGTTGTGCCAGTGATTATTCTCAGGCCATTTCAACTGTGGGGTGGCAAGCGGAGTGTCGTCGACATTTTCTGTATAGACAAGCACCTGGTTGCTCAATATCTCATTCAGGGCTGCATCCTCGCACATGACCTGCAATGAGTGAGAACCGTCTGTCTCAAGAGAAGAGTTCCAGTTGTATGCGCCGATAAGATGTGTCGAATTCTCCCAGATTTTATTTGTGATCAGTATGTACGGTTTTCCATCGATTGTAATATAACAATCCTCAATCCCATTCTCATCATAAGCAGTGAAGTTCACATCAACCATGCCCATCAAGGTTGAGCCTCCGAGTGGAGATGTTATGACAGCATTTGGTTTATAGACATCCTTTGTCATGCGCCAGTTCATGACCTGCCTATGGATTATGCCATAAGTGTCATTGATATATACTGAGTCTATTGTCCGCACTGAGCTGTCAGCGCCTGTCATCTGGTATTCGAGCTCCCAGCCCAGGGTAACAGGATTGAAATCTGCAGTGTGGTTGATGCCTTCAATCTCAAGCATTATCCAGGTTATGCCTGTCCCTCCTTCTGAGGCATTGCCAGTGATGGCAAAATATTCAGGCACGTAGGAATCATTGGCTGGGTACAATATATCTACAACAGGCGGATCAGTATTGATGATGAACCATCTTTTCTCAGTATCATTCACATTGCCTGCCCTGTCTGCTGCTGCTGCAGTCACAGTGTAGTTGGAATCAGGATAGAGATTGGGATCGAATGTCGCGCTCCAGTAATCACCATCCTGGGCTGCTGCAATCTGGGTGACAAAAGCGCCATTTGAAGAGTTTGTTATGTTGAAGACCACAGATGCGACACCTGCAAGAGTGTCATTCGCAGTCACATTTATAGTCCTGTTGGTCACTACCCAATTCTCGCCGTCAGCTGGATTGTTGAACCAGACTCCAGGATTGACTGTGTCGATTGTGATTGTCCAAGGTGCTGATGTATCTGTGTTTCCGGCAAGATCTGTGCAGTTGACCCACCAGTCATAGACATTATCTGCAAGCTCTGTTGAGGTTATCCCTGTATTGGTGTTGTTCAATACAGCAGCATCGCTTCCAAGGTTATATGTTGTTGTAGTATCATTTGCATATAATGCACAGCTTGCATTAGGGCTCAAAGCGTCTGTATAATTGAATGTGAATGTGGTTGTGTTGTCATTTGTGTAGGTGCTGTCTGGCGGTGCGATGTTGGCGACTACAGGTGCTGTCCTGTCAACAACAAAATACCATGTTTCGGACAAGCCATAATTATTTGCATTATCTGTGCAATTCACATTCCAATGCCATAACCCTTGATCATTAGTGTTTATTGAATAATTGGTTGCAGTACTATTAGGGGAATCAACCCAAGGTAATAGAGGTCCACTGCCAATTGGTCTTATTGGGATAGGAAGACAATTGAGCATTGTGTCACTATTGTCAAAAGCAGTCCAGTTGAGGTTTTGACTTGTGGCACTTGAATAAGTCATATTATATGGTGTATTCAATACAACAATCGGATCCTGTGTATCAACAGTGATATACCTTGTCTCAGAAACATTCCAGTTGCCTGCAAGGTCAGAGCAGTTGATGTACCATTCATGATTCCCGTCTGTCATCTCAGCTGAAGTTATATTAGTCGGTGTGTTGTTCAGCACAGAAGTGTTTGCGCCATATACAGAACCATCAACATATAATGAGCAGTTGAATGCCATGCTCTGATGGTTATATGCATAGAACCCAAAATCGGTTGTGTTGTCAGATGAGTTGTATCCATCAACAGGGTCTGTGGAGACAACAACAGGGGCTGTTGTATCTATTGTGAAGGCCCTTGTCTCGCTGGATGCATTATTGCCGGCAATATCCCCACATGTCACATTCCAGAACCATATGCCCTCTATTGTGGTGATGTTTACCTGGCTGCCAAGGGTATTGTTGGCAGTGGCATAAGGCCCTGATGTGCTGGGCGCAGATCCGGGCTGCTGTACTGTCACATAACAGTCCAGATATCCGGAAAGATGATCTGTAGGCAGCCAGCTGAGGTTGAGTGAAGCATTGAAGGTGGAAATATCATCCGGCGGACTGATCAGTGCAACAGCAGGACCCTGAGTGTCGACTGTGATTTCTCTTATGCCTGAAATACCCGAGTTTCCCGCTAGGTCAGTGCAGTTAATCAGCCACGAATATCTGCCGTCAGGAATCTCAGATGAGGTTATGTTTGTTGCAGTGTTGTTCCAGACAGAAACATTCTGGCCATATTGGATTCCATCCAACAGCAAAGTGCATGATGCA